>JBEKZR010000025.1:0-17430 GCA_049509715.1 Occallatibacter sp.
CCACATATTCCTCGTTGGTGAGAATCTTGGCGGTGATGACCGGCTCGCGGATGGATTCGATGTTGGTGGGCTCGGGCCAACGCGAGGGATTGTCCACCTCCATCACGCTGCCGTCGGTCATCAGAATGTGGTAGCGCACGCCGGGAGCGGTGGTGATCAGGTCGAGCTGGTACTCGCGCTCCAGCCGCTCCTGGATGATCTCCATGTGCAGCAGGCCGAGAAAGCCGCAGCGGAAGCCGAAGCCCAGCGCCACCGAGCTCTCCGGCTCAAAGAAGAAGGAGGAATCGTTGAGACGCAGCTTCTCCAGGGCATCGCGAAGGAGCGTGTGCTCATGCGAGTCCACGGTGTAGAGGCCGGCGAAGACCATCGGCTTGATGTCTTCAAAGCCGGGCAACTGGGCGGCGGCGGGCCGCGCGTCGTCGGTTACGGTGTCGCCTATCTTGGTGTCGCTTACAGTTTTGATGGTGGCCGCAAAGAAACCCACCTCGCCCGCGGAGAGTTCGCCGATCTCGACCGGCTTGGGCATCAACACGCCCATGGACTCGACTTCAAAGGACTTCCCATTCGACATGAGGCGGATGCGCTGGCCCTTGCGCATGGTGCCCTGCATGACCCGCACCAGCACAATGACGCCGCGATAGGCATCGAACCAGGAGTCGAAGATGAGAGCCTGCAGCGGCGCGCCGGGGTCGCCAGTGGGCGGCGGCAGGCGGTGGACAATGGCTTCAAGCACTTCAGCCACGCCCTGGCCGGTTTTGGCGCTCACCGGGATGGCGTCGGTGGCGTCCAGGCCCACCGCCTTCTCGATGGCCTCCTGGGTGCCGAGAATGTCGGCCGAGGGCAGGTCGATCTTGTTGATGACGGGAATGATTTCCAGGCCGTGGTTGATGGCGAGATAGGCGTTGGCCAAAGTCTGCGCCTCGACGCCCTGGCTGGCGTCGACCACCAGCAGCGCGCCCTCGCAGGAGGCCAGGGAGCGGGAAACCTCGTAGCTGAAGTCCACGTGGCCGGGGGTGTCGATCAGATTGAGCTGGTAGGTGTTGCCGTCGTGGACCTTGTACATCATGCGCACGGCATGGGCTTTGATGGTGATGCCGCGCTCGCGCTCCAGATCCATGTCGTCCAGGATCTGGGCCTGCATCTCACGGCCGGTGACCGAGCCGGTGAGTTCCAGCAGACGGTCGCTCAACGTCGACTTGCCGTGGTCGATGTGGGCGATGATCGCGAAGTTGCGAAGGAAGCGGGCATCCATGCGGGGCCTTGCGAAAGAGGGTGGAATGCGCTGTTCTGCGCGTCCGCCGCAGCGGACCTCCAGGGCATAGCTTATCATCGGCATAGCGCCTTCCGTGGGCTGTTTCTGATCGCGGCGCCGCATCCTTTCATGCATATTTGTTGGAATCTGTATCGTTTGGTTGGTTCGGGCCTGCTGGCGCTCATCCTGGCGGGGTGCGATCCCTCGCAATCCGCAAAGAAGCCCGAGGTCGCCCAGCCCCAGGCCACCGCGCCCGTACTCGCCGCTGCGCCGCCGCAAGCCGCAGCGCCGGCAGCGCCTCCGCCGCCGACGCCCGCACAGCAGCGGGTGAGCGTGCTCATCCAGCAGGTGGAAGACGCTTACAGCAGCGGGGAGCAAGACTATCGCAAGGGGAAGTTGCCCGAGGCCAAGGCGGAGTTCGACCGCGCGGTGGACCTGATGCTGTCGAGCGGCATGGACATCAAGAGCGATGAGCGGTTGCAGGAGGAGTTCGACCGCATTGTGGACGGGGTCAACGCGCTGGAGATGGAGGCGCTCAAGCAGGGCAACGGCTTTGTGCCCAAGGAAGAGCCCACGCCGGCCGAGGCGGCCAGCGACGTGACTTTCGAGGTGAACCCCAACATCGTGGCCAAGGCCACGGCCGATCTGGCCACCACCAAGTCCGACCTGCCGCTGGTGGTGAACGAGTACGTGGCAAGTTACATCAACTTCTTTGCCAATACGCAGCGGGGCCACAATACGCTGGAGCACTCGTTTGAGCGCGCCGGGCGCTACAAGGCGATGATCCAACGGGTGATGTCCGAGGAGGGCGTGCCGCAGGACCTGATCTACCTGGCGGTGGCTGAGTCGGGCTTTCAGCCGCGGGCGGTCAATCGCCGCTCCCGGGCCGGCGGCATGTGGCAGTTCATGCCTCGCGGCAACTACGGCCTGGTGCGCAACGCATATGTGGACGAGCGCTTCGATCCGGAGAAGTCCACCCGCGCCTACGCCCGCTACATGAAGTACATTTACGAGCAGTTAGGCGACTGGTATCTGTCGATGGCCGGGTACGATTGGGGATCGGGCAATGTGCAGCGCGCGGTGGTGAAGACCGGCTACGCCGATTTCTGGGAGCTGTACAAGCGCAACAATCTTCCCCGCGAGACCAGGAACTACGTGCCGGAGATTCTGGCGGCGATCATCATCGCCAACAATCCCAAGCAGTATGGCTTCGAGGACCTCACCCTCGATCCCCCGGTGCTCACCGATACGGTGACCATCAATTATTCCGCCGACCTGCGGCTGGTTTCAGACCTGGTGGGCGCGCCGGTGGATGAGTTGATGGCGCTGAATCCCAGCCTGCTGCGGCTGGTCACGCCACCCGGCGCCTCCTTCGACCTGCACCTGCCGGCCGGCACGGCCACGCTGTTCACCCAGCGCGTCGCCCAGATTCCCGAGTCCAAGCGCAACGCGTGGCGGTACCACCGCGTTGCCGCGGAAGACACGCTGGCATCGGTGGCGCGGGAGTATCGCGTGACGCTGGCGGAACTGGCCGCGGCGAATCACCTGCACCAGAGCGACAGCATCGAGGGGGTTGAAGCGCTGCTGGTGCCGTTGGCGCCCGCGGCGGCGCCAGCGCGCATGCTGATGTACACCGCGCGCAGGGGCGATACTCTGGTGACCATTGCCGACCGTTTCGGCGTCTCGCTCAATCAGTTGCGGCGCTGGAACAAGATCACCGGGATCAAGGTTGAGGCGGGCCGCCGCCTGCACGTGGCCGAGCCTGCGAGCGCGCCTCGCACGGGACGCAGCCGCCGCCCCGGAGCCTCTGCCGGGATGTCCGGGGGGAATGGCGCAAAGGCGCATGAAACGGCCCCGGCAAAGGGTTCCACCCAAGAGCCCGCGTCTCGCGCGGCCACAAAGAACAACGGCGCGCCGGCGGCGCAGAAGGGAGGCGCGGAAAGCCCCGGGACCGGAGCCGGCGCGAAGACGGGCGGGGCGTCGAGCGCGAAGAAAAGCCGCTTAAAGAAGGCCGCCGCGAAGGAAAAACCATCCTCTTAGAGGCAAAAAATGGCCAGGCAGCTCATTACCCACTTGTGTTTTGATAGCGTTTGCGTGCAAGCTATTGCTACAATGATTCCGCGAGCGGAGCACGTGCGTCTGTTGCGCGAAGAGACAAATCAAATCAACGGCAGCGGCAAGCCGCTGGAGGCAATGGAATGGAAGAATTGTTCAGGATGTACGCGATGAATGACGGCAACCCCGATGGGGAGCCCTCAGAGTTCGACCCCGATCTGGAAGAAGACTTCGAAGAGGATGAAGAAGTCGAAACCTCCGGCGTGCTGACCTCCTCGGATACGGGCCAGGGAGTGGTTGCAGAGGCCGTGATCGTGGCCGTGGAAAAACCTGTAGCAAAGCCGGCCAGCAAGAAGGCCGCGGTGAAGAAAGCTCCGGCCAAGAAGGCTGTGGCGAAGAAGGCGGCGGCGAAAAAAGTTGTGGCGAAGAAGGCCGCAAAGAAGAAGGCCGTCAAGAAGAAGAGCGCTGGCGTAAGGGACAAGAAGGCTGTGGCCAAGAAGGCCGCGGCCGGCAAGCGCGCCGGCAAACCCGCCAAACGAGGTAAAAAGTTGGCCGTCAAGAAAGCAGCCAAGAAGACGGCCAAGAAGGCTCCGGCGAAGAAGGCCAAGAAGACCAAGAAGTCATCTGCGAAAAAGAAAGCCAAGAAATAACGGCAACAGGCCAATCAAGGCAAGCAAAAAAGCCCGGCTTAACGCCGGGCCTTTTTTGCGTCTAGTGGAGGCGTACGGTCAAGGCAGAGGACTGGGGGAGCTGAGCTGGCCGAGATGCCAACGCTGATGCCGGAGGTAGTCCTCGATGAGAAAGCGCAGCGAGACCGGAGCGTCGTCGCCAACGATGCAGCTTGCATTGAGCCGGTCTTCAGGTATCTGGTCCACCACCGCCGCGAGGATTTCGTGCTCCGCCTCCCACCATCTGAGCAGAGTTTCCCAAGGTTGAGCGGCATAGCCGTGCGCGGCTACCCATACGTCCTGCGCGTACTTGGGGCCGGCATAGTGGCCGTCCGCGGCGGCACGGACGAAGCGCTGGCGGTTGTTGGCCGCCGAATCGAGCAGGTGCCCGACGATTTGCTTGCGGGACCAGCCGCCTTCGCGCCAGGGAGTGCCGGCAAGCTGGGGCGGAAGTGCAACGAGCGCGGCGTGAATGGTGTCAAGTTCCGCGCGAAAATGCCGGGCAAGCGGGGTTGTCATGCGTTCCTCCACTATCGGGCGGGCGATTGGATCTTGCCCTATCCCAAAACGACGGCCCCGTTGCCGGGGCCGCATGGTCCGATCTGTTGCAACGGCCTATTTCTTGAGTTCGGCGATCGCGGCCAGCACTTCCTCGGAGTGGTGCGAGGGATCCACCTTGGTCCACACCTGAGCGATTTTGCCCTGGGGATCGATGAGGAAGGTGTTGCGGTTGGCGATGGTCATGGGGCCAAAGTGGCCCAGCGAGCCGTAGGCATCGACTACCTTGTGCTCCGGATCGGCCAGGAGGCGGAAAGTGAGCCCTTCCTTGGTGCAGAACTGTTTGTGGCTGTCGGGAGTGTCCAGGCTCACGCCCAGGATGACGGCGTTCGCGGCGTCGAACTTGGCCTGATCGCGCTGAAAGTTGTGGGCCTCGATGGTGCAGCCCGGAGTCATGTCCTTGGGATAGAAGTAGAGCACCACCCATTTGCCGCGGAAGCTCTGCAGCGAAATCTGGGAGCCATCCTGCGAGGGAAGGGTGAAAGTGGGCGCGGCCTGCCCGACGGAAGGCAGGGTTTGCGGTTGATCGGCCGCATGGACTGCGACGAACGCAGCCCCGAGCACAAGGACTGTGGCAAAGACGAAGAGAAAGAGTTTTATCACGAGGGGACCTCCAGGTTATTTGACGGGGAAGGGGTTGAAGGGGACTCTGAAAATCCTTGCGGAGCTCAGTTTCCGCGCGGAGTCGCCACAATGGCAATTCCTGCCTCGGCGGCGCGCGCAAGCAACGTGTCGCGGTCGAACAGCAGCGTTCGGCCGGCCTCGACCGAGAGGCAACTAGCGCCGGCGCGGATCATGGTTTCAACCGTTGCTATGCCGATGACGGGTACATCGAAGCGCATGTCCTGGTTGGGCTTGGCGACCTTGACGACTGTGAGGCGGCGTTCCAGCGTTGAAGTATCGCCGCCGAGCGAGCGCATCAGGTGGCCGGCGCGCTCGATGGCCGCGTCCGTGCCTTCCATGGCCTCGACGGCGACGCAGGCCTGCGCCGCGACCACCACCGTTTGACCGATGTCGAAGCCGGCCACGGCGCAGGCCACGCCCAGGCCGTACTCGATGTTCCTGCGCTCATCCTCATCCGGGGCGCGCGCAGTCAGAACGCCCTCCTGGGCCAGCAGCGGCTCAAGGAAGGCGGTGGAGCTGACCAGTTCAATGCCCTCGTCGGCGAGGACTTTGGCTACCGCGCCCAGCAGCATGTCCGTCGAGCGCGCCGGCAGATTGAGGAGCAGCTTGGCCAGCCGCCAGTCGGGGCGAATGCTGGAAAAAATATTCTTATGCTTCACCTGCCCGGCCATCACAGCTTTTTGGACGCCTTCCTTGTGGAAGACCTCAATCAAGCGGGACAGCTCGCCCAGCGAGAGCCAATGGACGGTGATGCCGTTGTCGGCGGCAGCGCGGCGATCGATTTCAGGGTCAGTTTCCTCGCGAATGGCCGCGACGACCACGGCGTGGCCTTGCGCCCGCGCCGCATCCAGCAGCAGGAAGGGAAAGCGGCCGTTGCCGGCGATGAGGCCAAGGGTCATGGCTACTTGATGACCCCGCGCTCGCTGCGCTCGAGGAAGGCTGCCAGAAGCGCCACGTCCTCGCCTTCCAGCTCCTTGATTTTTTCGAGGGCCTGCGTGGTGTTCAGCTTGGCGGCCAGCAGCAGGCGGAAGGCCTTTTGCAGCGGTTGCAGCCGCTGCGGCGAGAAGCCGCGCCTCACGAGACCTATCTTGTTGATGCCGAAGGCTTTGTTCTCGCGCCGCGACGAGGTTAGCGAGAAGGGCAGCACATCCTGGGTGACGATGGTGCCGCCGCCGATAAAGGCGTAGGTGCCCACCGTGCAATGCTGATGGACGGGGCAGAAAGCGCCCACGGTAGCGTAGTCCTCGATGATCACGTGGCCTGCCAGCGTGGCGGCGTTGGCCAGGATGCAGTGGTTGCCCACCTGGCTGTCGTGGCCGATATGCACGCAGGTCATGAGCAGGCAGTTGGAGCCAATTCTGGTTACGCCGCCGCCGCCCGCCGTGCCGCGGCTGATGGTGACGCACTCGCGGATGGTGTTGCCGTCGCCGATCACGAGTTCGGTCGGCTCGCCGGCGTACTTCAGATCCTGTGGGGCCACGCCCACCGCACAGAAGGGATGAAAGACATTGCGGGCGCCGATGCGGGTGCGGCCATCCAGCACCACGTGGGAGATGAGAGTGCAATGCTCGCCCAGCACGACCTCCGGACCGATGGTGCAAAAGGGGCCGACGGTGCACGAGGCCGGAACCACGGCTCCGGGAGCAACGACGGCGCTGGGATGGACGCTCACTCCCCGGTCACCCCTTCCGCCGCCGGCTGGGGATCGGCAACGGGCGCGGCCTGGGGCACGCGCGGCACGATTGCGCAGCTTAGCGTGGCCTCGCAGGCCAGCTTGCCGTCCACTGTGGCCCTGGCTTCCATGCGTCCCATGCGGCTCCTGAAGGCCAGCACGTCCACCTCGATGCGCAGTTGATCGCCGGGCGTCACCTGATTGCGGAACTTGGCCTTGTCAATGCCGGTGAAGACCGCGAGTTTCTTATGCCGGTCGGGAATCTCGCTCATCATGATGATGGCTCCGGCCTGCGCCATGGCCTCGATGACCAGCACGGCGGGCATGATGGGAAAACCGGGGAAGTGGCCCTGAAAGAAGGGCTCATTCATGGTCACGTTCTTGATGGCGACGAGGCGCTTGCGGCGCTCGAACTCCACGACTCTGTCAATCAACAGAAACGGGTAACGATGGGGGAGGAAACCCAGGATTTCCTGGATGTCGAATATCATTCATAGCTCCAGAGAGCGCCCGTTGGGGCCGCTTTGCGCTCCTCTGGATTATAAACAAGGGCGTGCCGGGAATGCCGGGAGCCGGTTCTAGACGATTCCGTAGAGCGGATCGATATCGCGCAGATCCCGGGCAGTTGCGAAACCGAATTTGGAACTCTGCTCAGGCCATTTGCGCAAAAAGACGGTAAACTCATCCGCCGACACCGGCCGCTGAAGGAGAAATCCCTGACCAGCATCGCAGCCGATCTTCTGCATGACCTCCAGTTCTCCGGGCTCCTCGATGCCTTCGGCCACAATATGCAGCTTCAATTGCCTGGCCATGGCGACGATGGTTTTGCACAGCACCAGCATGTCCTGGGAGCGGTCGATGCCCCGGATAAAGCATTTGTCGATCTTCATGGTGTCGAAGGGCAATTCCTTGAGCACGTTGAAGCCGGTATACCGGGTGCCAAAGTCGTCGATGGCGATGCGCACGCCGATCTCCTTCAACTGTCTCACGCGCACGGCGAACAATTCCTCGTCATCGAAAAGCACCGACTCAGTCACCTCCAACTCCAACTGCGCGGGCTTGATCGGTATCTCCTCCAGGATGCCGCGGACGGAATCGACAAAGTCGTCCCGGCGCATGTTGGCCACGGAGGCGTTGATGGAGATGATGGGCAGTGAAAGGCCCAAGCTGCTCCACCACTGCATCTCCTTGAGGGTGGCTCGCAACACGTAGTCGAAGATGTGGTCAATCAGGCCCGAGCGTTCGGCGACAGGAATAAACTCGCCAGGCGTCATCGCGCCCCTTACCGGGTGGCTCCAGCGAATCAGCGCCTCCGCGCCCAGCACCTGCCCCATTGCCAGATCCACTTTCGGCTGGTAGAAGACAGAGAACTGGCCCAGGTCCAGTCCCTTTTGCATCTCCGCTTCCAGCTGCCTGTCGCGCATGATCAGGCTGTTCATGTCGGCATGGAAGTTCATCACGGTCAGACTCTTCACTTGGCCGGCGCGGGTGGCTGCCAGGCTGGCAAAACGGATCAGGTCCTCGGCCGACGCGGCGTCGGCGGGGTAGAACGCGACGCCTGCCGCAACCTCCGGATTGAAATCTGAAGCGCGCAAGCGCAACGGCGGCTGCGCGTCCACCAGCGCCTGGATGCGGCGCCGGCCGGCCTGGTCGCATTTGGCAGCCCACATCGAAATCAGGAAGCTGCCGCCGCCGAACCGGCCCAGCAATGCGCCCGGATCCGCCGTGGATCGCAGTTTATCCGCCGCACGCCGCACTACCGCCTCTGACCTCGCCCAGCCCCATGAAGAGAACTCCCGGCGCAGGTCCAGGAGGTCGATCCAGATCAGTGCGATCTCCTGGTCCGCGGGACCATCCCGCAAGAGCGCCGCAAGCGACTCCTGGAAGGACTTGTAATTCAATAGACCGGTTTCAATGTCGTGCCGCAGACCGTACGCCACTATCTGTTGGCACAACTCGTCATCTACCTTGCAATACTTAAGAACAGAACCATCACTGGCCATATTCAGCAGCATCCGCTGCCGGAATTCAGCGGCCGTTCTGCGATCCAAGAGATTCCCCGGTCGCTTTCCCGCATCAATTGTGCTGCTGAAATCGGGAACGGCTGATTCTTTCGCTTTTCCACACTGCTTCCTTCCCTTAGCGCCCTCCCAGAGGCCCTGGGCGATTGATCTAATGATCTGCGCAACGGCCATAGGTAACCTTCGATGGATTACTTTATTGCAGGCAGGTAACCATTCAAGCTTTCTAAAGTTTTCGCTTGAACCCTATTCCAGGGTACTTTAGTATGCCACCTCATCTGCATCCGTGCAAGAAAAAGGTATGTTTTTAGAGCCGGATGAAGGGAAGCGGCGCGGGGAAGTCCACTCTGTCACTTCTTTAAGCTGTGCTGGGTTGCGTCCGGGCTCCAGAAATCGGGCGACAACTGCTGATTGTAGGCCACATGGACCAGGAATCGCTGTTGGGTCTGGTCGTCGTTTTTGAAGCGGGTGATGGTGAATGCGGTGGGGAAGCCGTCGACAGTGTGGTAGTTGTCATATTCCTCGGCGTCGAGATTCTTGTCTTTGTAGACCGGATCGCGCCACTCGAAGGTGCGGCGGAGCGGCAGGTGGGTCTGCGTGTCCATCTGGATGGTTACGGCCTCGTTCTGGGGCGAGATGAGGGTCACCTGATCGGCCAGGTGGCGTTCGGCCAGGCGCTGACCGTCGAAGATCAGGATGGTCCGGGGATCGTTGAGCCAGGACTTGACTACGGTCTCGATGGAGTGATCGCGGCGGCGCAGGTAGTCGTCCAGCTGCTCTTTGGGCAGCGCCTTCTTGCCGCTGGAGTTCACCACCCAGCCCTCGCGCCCCAGAAAAAACTGAACCACGTCGCTGTGCTTGCTGAATTCGATGCGGTCCTGGTCCGGCCAGGCGTGGTACTCCCAGAATGCGCCCATGCCGCCGCTGGGCTTGCCATGGAAAAAGGCGGCTACTGTTACCTGCCGCATCGAATTCTTCATGGTCAGCCATGCCTGGCCGCCCAGCGCCTGCACCATGGCGTCGAGAGCAGCGCGCGCCTGCTGCGCATTCTTCGCGCCGGCGTCGTCCGCGGCCTGAGTCTGGGTTGCAAGCGGCCAGGCCAGCATCAGCATCGCCAGCGTAACCGGCAGAACTCTGCGCATGAGCTTATCTCCTCTGACCATTGGACGGTTCCGGCGGCCAATGCTTGGGTCTCAAGGCTCACGCTATCGCATTTTGGGAAATGATGTCGAGGGCCAGCGGCGCGCTCTTGTCCCCGGCGAAGAGAAAAACCCGCTCAAGGGCGGCATCTAAGCGGGGAAAAAACCGAATCAGACGGCGCGAAGAAGCCGGGCCGGGAACAAGATGATAGCCCTCACCAGTTCGAGCACGCCGCCTACGGCGATGCCAACCAGGCGAAACGGCAACAGGAGCAGCCACACCAGCGGATACAGAATCAGCGCGATGAGCGCCAGCGGCCAGCACAACACCAGAAGAATGCACCACAAGAGAAACTTCGTCATTTCAGCGCCTCACTGCGCGCGGGATTGCGCCCCGAGCGCCCCACCCCATGATACGAGGTCACGGCGCGAGTGGTTCCCGCTGCCAGATACTCCAAGTTTCGATTTTGAGAGATGGGATTCGCGCTCACCCCCGCTTGGTCTTCGCGCGCTCGGAAAGCAGCTTCTTGCGTTCGCGGATGAGCTTGGCGCGTTCTTTGTCTGGCATGGCCAGCACGGCCTTGGTGCGTTTGGGCAGCTTTTCGAAGATCAGCGCGTGGGCGCGGCGCAGTTCGTCCTCGATCTCTCTCGGACGCAGCGCATCCCAGCGCTCCAGGGCGACCCAGTAGGCTCTGGCCAGGTGAGGCGCGGAGCAGATTCCCTCGTTTTCCAGCAGCTCGTGGAAGCGCTCCGCTCCGCAATGGAACCAGAGGACGCCGGTTCCCGTGCCGTCCAGGTCGGTCATGGCAAACATCTTGCCACCAATATCGCGGTCGCCCACCCAGTAGACCAGGTGATGGCCCCAGTTCAGCGTCTCCGCCACGTGCGGGAGCGCCAGGCAAATGGCGCGGATGCGTTCGTTGTCCATGGCGACAGTGTAAGCCGGAAGCAGCTCCGGCGGAAGGCAAAAAGACCTTGAACAAGAGGCCGAGCTACCGGAACAACCGCCATAAGTCGGAACCGCAGGCCGCAGAGTTCAGAAATTCGCCTCGAAGGCACGGAATCGGCGTTCCAGCTCCCATTGGGCGGCGGCTTTTTCGCTGGTGTCGAGGAAGGCTTTGCAGGCGGCGGAGGGGGTGTCTGCGCCGAGCGGCTGGGATTTGCACGCGGTGGCGAGGGTGGTGAAGGCGTCCGGGGCGGCCCATAGGCTCTTGCCGGGCAGGAAGTCGTGTTCCATGCCGGTGCGGGCCAGTTGCTTGAGGTCCCGGTAGCTGAGGTGGTAGTCGAGGGCGGCGCGGACGTATTCATGGGTGATGTCGATGCGGCTAACCCCTTCATCATCAGTGGACAACGCGACGGGAACATGGGCGGCGCGGTAGAGCGGGAAGGGATGGCCGGCGCCTTTGACGCCCAGGATGCCTTCGTTGGAACTGAGGTTGATCTCGACCATCACATGCTTCTGGGCTAGTTCCTTGAGCAGGGCCGGGGCGTCGTCCTCATACATCACGTCCACGCCGTGGCCGATGCGCTCGGCATGGCCCAGTTCGACGGCCTGGCGGATGTGGAAGCGCAGACCCTCGGGCGGTACCAGGCCGGGGGCCAGTTCGCCGGCGTGCAGGCTGATGTGAACCCGTGGGTAGACGGAGTGGAGGTAGTCGAGCATCTTCATCTGCAATGTGTAGTCGCGCATGGAGATGAAGCCGTCCTCGGGCTGAACGAAGTTGATGCCGAGGAAGCCGGGCTCGCGGGCGTCCATGGTCGCCTGGACAGTTTCAAAGGCCAGAAGCGTCTGGACGAAGACCTGCTCAGGCGGATTGCCGCGCAGAACCTGGTAGATGTAGCGAATCTCAACCTGGCAGGCGGGCGCGGCCTGGGGAGTTCCGCAGCGCTCAATCTGCAGCCGCTGGGCCTCAACTGTGCGGGCGTCCTCGCGGTCGGCGGCGACTTCATCGCGCAGGCCGAGGGCGAGGAGGGCCTGGCGGAATTGGGCGAAATCCGGCTGGGAGGGGTCCGGCTTCCAGCCGATTTCGTGGGCGATGGTTGCGGCGTGGCTGAAGGGTGGGGTCTCCATCAGCTCGAGATACTGCTGATTCTGGGCAGCGGCGCGGCTGGCCACCTCGTCTACCCACTCGCCGGTATGCCGCTTGCTGAGGCCTCCAAAACGGCTAAACGTGGCGAAAAAATGGTCGTGGCCGCTGAAGCCGGGGGTAGGCACAAAGCCGCGCATGGAGAAAGAGTCGATGAGGCGGTCGTAGAGATCCTGGTTGGCCGGGGTGATATTTCCGGAGAGTTGGACTGCCGGGACCAGCGGGGCTGTGCAGGGAGGCTTGGCAAAGCTGAGCGCCGCGGGGTCAACGCATAGGCCGTCCTCGCCTGCGGCGCGGATGAAGCTCTCCGCATAGACCGCGCCGGAAAGGTGGACGTGCAGGTCGGCGCCCTTGGGGAACTGGGCCAGGAAGGCGTGCAAGGACAGCGGGCCCTGATGCGCGGCGGTTTCAAAGGCTTGGGCCGTACGCGCTTCCGGCTCCGGCGGCCGTGGAGCGGGAAGCTGGGCGTGGAGGACTGCGGTTGCGGCGAAGGCAAGGCAGGCGAGAGAACAAACCGGGCGGCGCATGATGTTTTCCAGTGTAGTGCAGGATCAGACGCGTGGGGAGGGTTTACCACCCAGCGACGAAGTTGACGCCCTTCGAGCATCGCTGAGGACCGCGGGTTTGCCGGAACGGTTTTGCGTGGAGAATTGGGAGTTGGTATACTGTCGCAGGTTGTTTTGAGCGCGCTGTTCGTGGACTCGCCCACACCCTCCGGCGACGCCGGAATCCGCGCAGGAGACTGCAACTCAAGAGTTTGCACTGAGGCCAGATAGCTCAGTGGTAGAGCGCGGCCCTGAAAAGGCCGGCGTCGGCGGTTCAATCCCGTCTCTGGCCACCACTTTTAACGAACCGGGCGCGCAAGCAGCGCGAATGTTCTTGTGCTGCGCAGCGCCTTGGCCCGGTGGCAGTTTCCGCGTATACTGAAGATTCTGCAAGCGGCTGGTGGTGTGTCTATATGCGCCCCGATGGCCGGCGCGGCGGGCATCGGCCCTACCTGAGCGCGGTTCCTTGGCGCTTGAAGGTGGGCAAATCCCGGCGGCAACGTAAGAATGTGGAGCGAAGGCATGGCACAGGTATGCGATATTTGCGGGAAAGGCCCGCAGTTCGGCAATAATATCTCTCACGCGCACAACGTTTCGCGGCGCCGCTGGAACGTGAATCTGCAAGCTGTGAAGGTGCTGGTCAACGGCGCGCCGAAGCGCATCCGGGTCTGCGCCAGTTGCATCAAGAGCGGCAAGATCGCCAAGCCGTAAGAACTATGGACTGATCGCCCGCTGGGTTTGGCCTGCGCCGGTTTTCAGGCCACCGCTTCATTCAGGATCGACACGAACCCCGTCCAGGCCGGACGGGGTTTTGTTGTGCCTGGAGGACGGCTTTTGAACGGGATTCGAGGCTCGGTTACGGCTCTGATTTAGGCGGCTGGCTTCGGCTCCTGGCGGGTGAAGGTGAGGCTGGCGGAGTTGATGCAGTAGCGGAGGCCGGTGGGCGCGGGGCCGTCGGGGAAGACGTGGCCCAGGTGGCCGCCGCAGCGAGCGCAGGTGACCTCGACGCGGCGCATTCCAAAGCTGCGGTCCTCGTGCTCGGCGATGGCCTTGGAGCCGGCGGGCAGCATGAAGCTGGGCCAGCCGCAGCCGGAGTCGAACTTGGCTCCGCTCAGAAACAGCAGCGCACCGCAGCCGGCGCAGTGGTAGTTGCCGGTCTCGTGGTTCCCGGTGAGGACACCGGTGAAAGCGCGCTCAGTGTCCTTTTCGCGGAGGATTTGATACTGCTCGGGAGTGAGCAGGGCGCGCCACTCGGCTTCAGTGCGCACGATCTTCTCGGGGATTTCGCTCAATGCGGCCTCCGGGGCTTGCGCGAGGGTCTTGCTTCCACCGATTGGATGCGCGGAGTTGGGACAAAGTAACCAGTAGCCGGTTTCAGACCTCCGCGATCAGATCGATCTCCACCAGCACGTCCTTGGGCAGGCGGGCGGCTTCGACGGTGGTGCGGGCGGGCAACGGGGCGGGTTCGCGCCCGAAATAGCTGGCGTAGACCGCGTTCATGGCGGCGAAGTCATTGATGTCCTTGAGGAAGACGGTGGCCTTGACCACCTTGCCCAGGCTCGTGCCGGCTGCTTCGAGGATGGCCTTCAGGTTTTCGAAGGTGCGCGCGGTCTGTTCCGCGATGCCGCCCGCGACCACCTGCTGGGTCGACGGGTCGACACCGGCCTGGCCGGCGGTAAAGACAAGGTTTCCCATGCGGATGCCCTGAGAATAGGGGCCGATGGCAGCGGGGGCCGAGGGAGTTGCGATGACGGTTTTGCTCATGGGTCAATTGTAGTGGGCGGCGATAGGCCTGTTTACACTGCCTGGGTCACGGTCCTGACTCCATGAACAGGCCCTTGTCCCATCTTTAAGGCATTTTCCGAATTACCGTGGAGTCGCCAAGTGTGTGCAGGGTGGATTTTACTTCCACCCCAGCGACAAGGACCCGTCGCCGGGGACCCCGGTCAGGAAAAATCCACTCGGCGGTTGTGGCCTCACTCTATACCAATTCGGAAAATGCTTTAGCGCCAAACGGCCAGCACTACTCCGGAGATGACGAGAGCCACAAGCCAGTAGCCGGAGTTGATGGCGAAGAGCTTGCAGGAGCGCTTCTCGTACATTGTTTCTGAAAGGAGAGGCGCGGCGATGAAGCCCAGCCAGCAGAGGGCGCCGATAAATGCTCCCCGGCCATATGTGACCGCGTTGGACCAAACCACCACGTGCGCCAGCACGAAGGAAAGGACCAGGCCGCCGATGAAGGACAGCGTCATGGCGACGACGGCGCCTTTGGGTCTTTCTCCCTTGGTATGGCCGGTCAAGGCCATCCATGGCTTGGCGAAGAGCAGGGAGTACCAGAGCGCGCCCAGAATCCATTGAATCAGAGCCGCGACCAGCACGGCCCAGAAGTTGAACTGATGCAAGTGAAGATGGTGCATTGAGAAACCTCCATAAAGGGCAGAAGTCTGGCTCCGAGGGACCGGAAGCGCAGGGAAATGGGGAGAGAGCGCCGGCCGGAAAGGAGTCGCGCAGTTGACTGTGCGGCAGCCGGGAAGGCTCTGTCAAGAAGAATCGGAGGCCCCTGATCCTCAACGGCGCTTGAGAACTTCCAACTCTTCGAGGGTGCGCGGCCAGTCGGAGCCGAGGAGCCGGGAGAGACCGCGGTCGGCCAGGACCTTTCCGCCGGTCTGGCAGCGGGCGCAGTAGTTGGTTTCGTTGTCGGCGTAGCGGATGCGCTGGACCTTTTCGCCGCAGCGCGGGCAGGGCTGCCCGAAGCGGCCATGCACGGCCATTTCGGGGCGGAAGGCGGTGACTTTTTCGGGGAAGTTTTTCTCCGCTTCGGCGCGCAGACGGTCTATCCAGAGGGTGAGCGTGGAACGCGTTGCGGCAAAGAGGCGATCCCACTCCTCAGGCTTGAGCTTGTGGGTGAGGGTGATAGGCGAGAGTTGGGCCGCGTGCAGAATCTCGTCGGAGTAGGCGTTGCCGACGCCGCTGATGAGGCGGGGATCGGTGAGGGCGCGCTTGAGGGTGCGGTTTTCCTGGGTGAGCGCGGCGCGGAAGCCGTCGAGGCCGGTGGAGAAGATTTCAACGCCGCCGGGGTCGATGGAGCGCAGAGCTTCTTCGCCGCACAGCACGTGGAGGGAGGCGCGGCGCTTGCTGCCGGCCTCGGTGAGGACAAGGGAGCCGGCGGGGAAGTCGAAGGCGGCAAGGGTTTGCCGGCCGGCCAGTTTGGCTCGCGGCGGGCGCCAGTGCAGACGGCCCGCGATCATCAGGTGCAGCACCAGCCAGAGCAACCCTGGGTCCCCAACGACGGGTCTTTGTCGTTGGGGTGGGAGATCACCTTCCACGCCAATGGCGATGCGCTTGCCGATGCGGCGAATTTCTTGGACCGTACGGCCCTCTACGCTGGCGAGCGGCGGGTCAACAGTGCGAAGCAGAAAGACGCTGGCCAGCCGCACGCGCTCCAGCGGCTGCTGAAGGATGCGGGCTTCGAGAGCGGTGATGTAGGCGGCGATGTCGGGGAGTTCCGGCATTGATAACAGAGTGCAGCCGGAAGCTGTGTTGGTGCAATGAGGTTCTTGCGTGTGCAATGCAAGAAGAGCAAAAGCAGGTTCTTCGAATCCGCTGCGCTTCGCTCACGATGACAGATTTGTGGTGGTATCCAGTTCAGCCGAGGATGGTGTTATCGATGAGGCGGGTTTGGCCGACCCAGGCGGCTACGGCGAAGAGGGCGCCGGGGGCGGCGATCTCCACTGGTTCCAGCGTCGCCCAGTCGACGAGGGCGATGTAATCGATGCGGAGTTCGGGCTCGGCGGCAACGGAACTGCGTTCCGCATCGAAAAGCCGGCGGGCGGCTTCTATCAACGCGCTGGCCCGGCGCTCTCCGGCGGCTACTGAGGCTTCGGCCTGGCGGATGGCGCGGCTGAGGGCGAGGGCCTGGATGCGTTCCGCGGGGCTGAGGTAGAGGTTGCGGGAGCTGAGGGCCAGGCCGTCAGGATCGCGGACGATGGGGCAGACCACGATTTCGGCGGGGAGGCGGAGGTCGGCGACCATGCGGCGGAGCACGGCGACCTGAGCAGCGTCCTTCTGGCCGAAGAAGGCGCGGTCGGCCTCCGTGGCAATAAGCAGTTTGGCGACCACGGTGGCAACGCCGCGAAAGTGGCCGGGGCGGGACTGGCCGTCGAGGCGATGGCTGAGGCCGGCGACCTCCACGAAGGTGGCTGCGCCGGGCGGGTACAGTTCCTCGACCGATGGGGCGAAGACTACATCCGCGCCTTCGCTTTCCGCGAGGGCGCAGTCGGCCTCGAAGCTGCGGGGATAGCGGGCGTAATCCTCATGGGGCCCGAACTGTGTGGGGTTGACGAAGATGCTGACGGCGACATAGCCGACCGAGGCTCTGGCGGCACGGATCAGCGAGGCGTGGCCGGCGTGTAGAGCGCCCATGGTGGGGACGATGCCGATCAGGTTGCCGCCATCGTTACGGGCCTCGATTCCGATGGCGCGGGACCGGCTTTCGCGGGACCAGTGGCGGAGTTCGGCTACGGTACGAAGGATTTCCATCAGGCTTTTCTGAGATCTCCCGCCTTCTGCATTCCGTCGAGCGCCTTACGCTCCGCTTCGGGCAGGTGATAACTTTCTTCATCCGAGGGGAAGGCGCGGTGCTCGACGTCTTCGCGATAGTGTTCGATGGCGGAGCGGATGAGGGCGCCGGCGTCGGCGTAGCGGCGGACAAACTTGGCCGCAGGCGCGAAGGTCAGGTTCAGCAGATCATGGAAGACGAGGATCTGGCCGTCGCAATCGGGACCTGCGCCGATGCCGATGGTAGGAATG
>JBEKZR010000250.1:0-5825 GCA_049509715.1 Occallatibacter sp.
CATCAGCATCCGCCGCGCCGGTGCAGGCTTCATCGTCACCTACTTCGCCAAAGACGCCGCCAAACTGCTGGGGTGAGAACGGCTTGACGTTCGGGCTCCAGGAGACAGGAGAGAGCTATGACGGTATATGTCGAGATAGAGGACCTCAAGGAGATCCGACGCCTGAATGACCATTTGTCAAAAAGGTTAATAACAGCGTTACCTCGAATTGAAACCCGGATCATTGGCGATCCTCACGGAAGCTACCAAGTCGGAGTTCGCTTCTTTAGTGGTTCGGGTAAAGGCGTGTTCTATTGGACCGGCTTCCTTTCCGACGATAAGCAGACGGCAAGTAACCTCTTTGGACATGGGGAGCCCGGCGCGAGAGTACCGCTCTACATTGATGTACAGTTTAACGTCCCGGTTGTTCGCTTCTCACGCAAGTCAGGCGGGGCATTTCTCCGGCACATCCCTTCTCAGAAAGTTGTTCTAGCTCACCGAGGCATTGCGACGCTTGGCCATGGTCGGGTCTCGAAGACACAGCTTTTCGAGCAGATGGATGCAACACTTCAAGAGGCAGCAACAGGAAAAGGTATCGATGATTTCTTGCTCATTGGCGAGCTTGAATCCCCATCACTCATTGACGATATTGATGTCTTCTCATCGGATTTGCGGCAAGCTGTTAGGACAATCAAAACGGTCCCGGCAAGCAACGGTAGGAAAGCCCCCGGAGGAACAGTAGGAAACACAAATTCAATTTCAAGCAAGCTCCGGGGCTATTTTGATGAGTTTAGCGGTAAGAGGCTGCTCAAAGGCCGGGGCAAAACTGTAGCTGATTGTTATCATGGCACCGTGGTTAGGAAAATCAAGGACTACTTTGCTGGCCAGGGCGAAACACTCAAGAGCCAGGCCATCGACTTGACCGTCATTTTGGGCAAGCAGGTCTACCTCTTCGAAGTAAAGACTTCCTCAGACCCACAGAGCATCTACACTGCGTTGGGGCAGCTCACCGCCCACGCTCCAATCGTTGCCGAATATGCACCTGGAAAGGATCTCGTTAGAGTAATGGTCGTTCCAGAGCTACCGAACAAACGCTTATGCAGCCTTATGAAAGAAAAGCTGGGGATTCGCCTACTGACATACACTCGTTCTGCTAATGGCCGTATCTTATTTGATGACCTAGACCAATTGAAGTAGCTTGGGTGCCGGGTGCCCCATCCTTCGCGAACTTTGCGAAGGGTGGGATTCCGAAACCGTTCCTTCTCCGCGCCGAAGGCCTCCGCCTGGACGGCAGGTCCTTACGGATGGCGCGTGATCGCAACGACGGTGATTACCGGCGTTCGTTTCCTGCCTTTGATTTCATCGGGACCGTAATGCCAGAAGATACGGTAGGCGCCGGGGGTGTCGTTTTGCGCATAGGCCTCGAAGACCTTCTCGCCGTTGACGCCCGTCAGCGAGGTGAACTCGTGTGTGTGTAGGCCTGGGTGGCGCGGGTCTATTTCGAGGTATCCGAGAGCTTTGCGAACCTGGGCGAGGAGCGCGGCAGTGGAGGGCGATCTTTCGAGTGCCGTCAACTGCGCATCTGCCGTGGGCGTGAACTTGAGCTTCCGTTCCATGAATATGTCTTGGGCCTACCCTCGGGCGTGCCTGGCGAACGAGCCGCGATAGACGTTCTTGCCTTCCGCCGATTCCCTCAAGCCTTGCTTCACGCTGGCCAGGGCCTGCGCATTCTCGTAAAGCCACATCTCGGAGACAGGGATGGCCTTTACAGGATCGAGAATGAGTTGGCCGAGGGGATTGCGGTAGACGTTGTAGGCCGTGGCGCCGCGGAGAGCTTCTCCGAGCGACAGCCTTTTTTTTGCATCGGGCCGCGCGAACTCTGAGACCAACTGGAAATCGGTATCTTTGATGACCGCTGAAGTCGACATAAGTGAAGATTAGCACAGGTGGGAATATAAATCAAGTGGGCTTCGCCCACCGCAGGTGGCTGGACGCAAACTCCCCGGTATGCTCTCCTAAAAGCACCCGCACATGCTCAAGCCGCTCGAAACCTACTTTGAATTCACGCGCCTCAAGACCAGCTGGCGCACCGAGATTCTGGCCGGCGTCACCACCTTCCTGACCATGGCTTATATCGTCCTGGTCAACCCGGCCATCCTGTCCGCGGCCGGAATGCCACTGGCCGCCGTCACCGCCGCCACCTGCCTCTCGGCCGGTTTCGCCTCCATCATGATGGGCGTGGTGGCGCGCTATCCCATCGCGCTCGCTCCCGGCATGGGCCTCAACGCCTACTTCGCTTACACCGTCTGCATCAGGATGCACATTCCCTGGCAGACGGCCCTGGGCGCGGTCTTCCTCTCCGGCCTCCTCTTCCTGGCCATCACCGCCGCCGGCATCCGGCAGATGATTCTGCGCGCCATTCCCCATGAGCTCTACGCCGCCGTAGCCGGCGGCATCGGCCTCTTCATTGCTTTCATCGGCTTTCAAAACGCCGGCCTGGTGGTGGGCGACGCGAACACGCTCGTTGGCCTGGGCAGCATCCGCAACCCCACCGTGGCGCTGGCCCTCCTCGGACTGATCCTGATGGCGGCCCTCGAAGCGAAAAAAGTACGCGGCGCGATTCTGATCGGCGTACTCTCCATCACCGGCCTGGCCTGGGCGCTGGGCCTCGCGCACTGGACGCCCGCCGCCGGGGGCTTCTCCAGCCTGGCCGCTACAGCCTTCCAGCTCGATATTCGCGGCGCTCTCAACAAGGGGCTGCTGGAGATCGTTTTCATCTTCTTCTTTGTGGACCTGTTCGACAACCTGGGCACCCTGGTCGCCGTCACCAAGCACGCCGGGCTCATCGAGCCCGACCACTCCATTCCCCGCCTCAACCGCATTCTCTTCACCGACGCCACAGCCACCGTCTTCGGCTCCCTGACCGGAACCTCCACCGTCACCAGCTACATCGAATCCACGGCCGGCGTGGCTGCCGGAGGCCGCTCGGGCGTAACCGCCATCGTCACCGGCCTGCTGTTTCTGGCCGCCATCGGCGCCGCTCCGTTTGTGAGCATCGTGCCCCCGGCCGCCACCGCGCCGGCGCTCATCCTGGTGGGCTCCATGATGCTCTCCACCATCAGCGAGATTCGCTGGCGCGATCCGCTGGTTGCGGTTCCCGCCTTTCTCACCCTGGTGCTCATCCCCTTTACTTACTCCATCGCCAACGGCCTCGGCTTCGGCATCATCGCCTGGGCCGTGTTGCACCTGGCTGCCGGCAAGCTGCGCCGCCAGGACTGGCTGCTCTACCTGCTGGCCGCGCTCTTTCTGGCCCGTTTTATCTATCTGGGAGCAAACTAGGGCCTGATATCATCGGCTTGGCAGCCAGAAGGGAGTTATCGTGCGCTGGTATCACTATGTGTCGTACTTCTTCGGGGGCGCATTCCTCGCCAACTCACTCCCCCATCTCGGCAATGGAATTTCGGGCCATGCCTTCCAAAGCCCCTTCGCATCGCCGCCCGGGGTTGGCTTGTCCTCCTCAACGGTCAATGTCCTGTGGGGTCTCTTCAACCTTGCCGTCGCCTATTTGCTCGTCTGCCGCGTGGGCAGCTTCAATCTGCGCAAGACTCGACACGTGCTCGTCCTCGGTGCGGGCATCCTGATCATGTCGCTCATGCTGGCCCGCGCATTCGGACGCTTCCACGGCGGAATGTGAGACCGCCTTTCAACCAGTTCTGCCGCGCTCCTGCGCGGCGGCCGCGGTATACTCGCTGCCAGGGTTAAGCGATGGATTTTTCGACGCTCTTATCTCCGAACCTGCTCCAAAACGCGGCGATCCTCACCGTGATTCTGGCCTTTGTCGGCTATCTGGCCACATTCTTGAGCGCACGCATGCTGGCTCGCCGCAAGGACAAGCTGGACCTGGTCAACAGGCGGCTCAACGAGTTTTACGGCCCCCTCTACGTCGCCTCCCATGCCGGCAACATCGCCTATCGGTCCCTGCTCGACAAGCAAGGCAAGACCCAGTGCCATCCCATCCGCGACGAGGAGATGAAGGAGTGGGTCCTCTGGATGACCACCATCTTTATGCCCCTCAACGACATCCGCGAAAAGATCATTATCGAGAAAGCCTACCTTATCGTCGAAGAACACATGCCTAAGTGTCTGCTCGAGTTCGTCACCCACGTCGTCGGTTACAAGGCGGTGCTGGCCAAGTGGGCCGAGGGAGACTACTCCGAACGCCGCTCCACCATCGGTTGGCCCCCAGCCTTCGACGAATACGTGACACGCTCCTACAAAGCCCTCAAAGCCGAACAGACACAGTTGCTGCATAGTGCATTCTGGCGGCTCTGGCGCCGGCTCTTTCGATAGCAAAAAACGATCGCTCAGCCAAGCGCGGGCAGCCCTAGGCGCTTCCACAGGCGCAGTGCCGGGTCGGCTTGGTTGACGGTGTAGAAGTGCAGGCCGGGCGCGCCGTTGCCGAGCAGGGTCTGGCACAAACGCGTGACCACGTCCAGGCCGAAGTCGACGAGCGCGGGCTTGTCGTTTTCCAGCTCTTCAAGGCGCAGGCGCACCCAGCGCGGCAGGTCGGCGCCGCAGCCGGCGCAGAAACGCACTGTGTTGGCGCAACTGGTGATGGGCATGATCCCCGGCACCACCGGTATCTTGATGCCCGCCTTGCCGCAGCGCTCCATGAAGTCGAAGTAGGCGTCGGCGTTGTAAAACAGCTGGGTCAGCGCCCCGTCCGCGCCGGCCTCCACCTTGCGCCGGAAGTGCTCGAAGTCCGCGCCGGGGCTGGGCGCCTGCGGGTGCGTCTCCGGGTAGGCGGCCACCTCGATCTTGAAAGCCTCCCCGCAGGTCTCGCGGATGAAGCTGACCAGCTCGTTGGCGTAGTGGAACTCGCCCGGCGCGGAGGCGCTCATGGCCGTGGCCGGCAGGTCGCCGCGCAGAGCCACGATGCGCTTCACGCCCGCCTCCCGGTAGCGCTTGAGCAGGGCGGCGATGTGGGCGCGCGTCGAACCCACGCAGGTCAGGTGCGGCGCGGCCTCCACGCCGCTGTGCCTGGCCACCGTCACCAGCGTTTCATAGGTCCCATCCTGGTTGGAGCCGCCGGCGCCGTAGGTGATGGAGAAATAGTCCGGCCGCACCGCGGCGAGCTGGCCGATGACAGAGGGGAGCTTGGCCACGCCTTCCGGTGTGCGCGGCGGGAACAGCTCGAACGAAAAACTCAGCGGCGAAGCCATGGAGGGATACCTGAAGAATAACCTGAAAACCTGGGTGCCCCAGGTCTCGATTCTGAGACCTGGGAAACCACGAACCTCTTAGCGCGTAAGCACCGTCTGCCCCACCGCAGGTGGTCAGTACCGGTAATTCTCCGCCTTGTACGGCCCTTCCACCGGCACGCCCAGATAGTCGGCCTGCCTCGCGGTCAGCGTGGTCAGCTTCACGCCGATCTTCTCCAGATGCAACCGCGCTACCTCTTCGTCCAGCTTCTTCGGCAGCACGTAGACGCCGATCTTGTAACTGTCCTTATTGGCCCATAGATCGAGTTGCGCCAGCGTCTGGTTGGCGAAGCTGTTGCTCATCACAAAGCTCGGATGGCCGGTGGCGCAGCCCAGGTTCACCAGCCGCCCCTCGGCCAGAATAAAGATACCGTGGGCAGGCTGGCCCGGACCAGCGGGGAAGGTATAGAAGTCCACCTGCGGCTTGATATTCAGCTTGCTCACGCCCGGCTCCGCGTTCAGCCGGTCCATTTGAATCTCGTTGTCGAAGTGGCCGATGTTGCAGACGATGGCCTGATCCTTCATCCGCTTCATGTGCTCCAGCGTGACGATGTCCACGTTGCCCGTGCAGGTGACGTAGATGTC
>JBEKZR010000251.1:0-5768 GCA_049509715.1 Occallatibacter sp.
CGACGGAACGGCGGCCCAGGGCGCCGGCGCCGGTGGCGAAGACCAGCGGCAGAACGCCGAGGATGAAGGCGAACGAGGTCATCAAAATGGGCCGCAGACGCAACGCGCCGGCCTCGGCGGCCGCGTTGGCGATGGAGAGGCCCTTGCGGCGCAACTGCTCGGCGAACTCGACGATCAGAATCGAGTTTTTGGCCGAGAGGCCGATCAGCATCACCAAGCCGATCTGGCAGTAGACGTCGTTCGATTGACCGCGCAATGCGACCAGGCCCAACGCGCCCAGCACGGCCATGGGCACGGCGAGCAGGATGATGAAGGGCAGCGCGAAGCTCTCGTATTGCGCCGAAAGGGTGAGATAGACGACCAGGATTCCCAGCGCGAAGATGATGATCGCCTTGCCGCTGGACTCGATCTCGTCCAAGGTCAATCCCGTCCACTGGTAGCCCATGCCGGGCATCATCACTTGCTTGGCCAGATTCTCCATCGATGCGATTCCCTCGCCGGAGCTGTAGCCGGGCGCCGGGGAGCCGTCGATCTCCACCGCGCGGAAGAGGTTGTAATGCGTAATCACCGGCGGGCCGGAGCTTTCCACCACGGTGGCCAAATTGTCCAGCGGGACCATCTGGCCGCTATCCGAGCGCACGTAAAAGTTGTGCAGGTCCCGGACCGTCATGCGGAAGGGCTGGTCGGCCTGCACGAAGACGCGATAGGTGCGGTTGTTGTAGTCGAAGTCGTTGATGTATTCCGAACCCATGAAGACGCCGAGCGTGGTGGTGATCTGGGAGAGCGGAATGTTCATCGCCTTGGCCTTCTCGCGATCGATGGTCACCAGCACCTGGGGATCATTGGCCGAGAAGGTGGTGATCAGTCCGGTCAAATCCTTGCGCGCGCGGCTGGCGCCCACAATCTGGTGGGCCACGCGGTCCAGGTCGCTGAGCGTGTTGCTGCCCTGGTCCTGGAGCATGAACTGGAAGCCGCCATAACTGCCGACGCCCGACACCGCCGGGGGCTGGAAGATGGCCACCACACCGCCGTTGGGAGCGAACATCAGGCTTTGCAGCTTGGGGTTGAGGTCGGCCACGATGTCCGCGGTGGAGTGGCCTTTGCCCCGTCTCTGGTCCGAGGGTGTGGTCGAAATAAACATCATGCCCGCGTTGGAGGAGCCGCCGGCCAGGTTGAAACCCATCACGGAGAAAGCGCCCGCTATGTCGGGATTCTGGGCGATGATGGCCTGTGCGCGATCGGACAAGGAGGTGGTGTAGGCCAGCGAGGATCCTGGAGGCGCCTGCACGATCACCATGAGGAAGCTTTGGTCTTCCTGGGGAATAAAGCCGGTGGGAACGTGCTGGTACATCCACACCGTAGCGCCCAAGCCGGCAAAGAAGACTACGAGCAGCAGGTAGCGCAGCTTCAGCGCAAGATGAATCGATTTGGCGTATGTGGCGCCCAGCCAACTGATCTGGCGGTCGGTGGAGTGAATGAAGGCGGCAAAGAGTCGCGATACGGGGCCAATGCGCAGAAAGTCCAACTGCCTGGGACGAGCCTCATCGCTGCGCAGGAACATGGCCGAGAGCGCCGGCGACAGCGTGAGCGCGTTGAAGGCCGAGATGGCGATGGCGAAGGCGATGGTCAGCGAGAACTGCCGGTAGAGAATGCCGGTGGTTCCGGGAAAGAACGAGACCGGCACGAAGACCGCGATCAGCACCAGCGATGTGGCGATGACCGCGCTGGTTACCTCACCCATGGCGCGCGAGGTGGCGGCGTGCGGGTCGGAGTGCTCCATGTGAATGTGCCGCTGCACGTTCTCGATAACCACGATGGCGTCGTCCACCACCAGACCGGTGGCCAGCGTGATGCCGAAGAGCGTGAGCGAGTTGATGGAGAAGCCGAAGATCCTGATGAAGGCGAAGGTGCCGACTAACGAGACCGGAATGGTAACGGCGGGAATAATGGTGGCGCGCCAATCCAGCAGGAAGAGGAAGATGACGGTGATGACGATAAAGATGGCGATGCCGAGGGTCTGCAACACCTCCTTGATGGAGTCGCCGACGACGGTGGTTGCATCGAAGGCGATGGCGTATTCCAGGCCTGGCGGAAAGCTCTTGGAAAGTTCCGCGAGCGCGGCTTTGGCCTTTCTGTCCACGTCCAGGGCGTTGGCGTTGGAGAGCTGCTCGACGCCGATGCCATCGGCATCGAGCCCGTGGTATTTGAGCGTGGAGCTGTAGTCCTCGGCGCCCACCTCCGAGTGGCCCACATCTTTGAGCAGCACCAGGCCGTTGGTGGAGTTCTTGACGATGATGTTGTCGAACTCGGCGGGACTGGTGAGCCGGCCCACGACGCGCACCGGCACCTGAAAGGCCTGCTTGGAGTCCGCAGGCGGCTGGCCGAGCTGGCCGGCAGGAATCTCGACGTTCTGCTCGACCAGCGCGTTGACCACGTCGGTGGCCGTGAGATTGCGCGCGGCCAGCCGCACCGGGTCAAGCCAGACACGCATGGCGTACTTGCGCTCGCCGAAGATCATCACGTCGCCTACGCCGGGCACGCGCTTGAGGGCGTCTTTTACGTAGACGTCGAGGTAGTTGGAGATGAACTCAGAGGAATAGCGGCCGTCGCGGGTGAAGAAGCCGGCGCCGAAAACGAAGTTGAAGCTGGACTTGGTGATGCTGATGCCGGTGGCGTTGACGGCCGCGGGCAGGCGGCCCGTCACGCTGGCCACGCGGTTCTGCACATCGACGGCGGCGATGTCGAGGTCGTAGCCCGTCTGGAAGGTGGTAGCGATGGAGCTGGTTCCGTTGTTGGTGCTGGAGGAGGTGATGTAGCGCATTCCCTCGACGCCGTTGATGGCCTCTTCCAGGGGAATGGTGACGGCCTTCTCGACGGTGTCGGCGTTGGCGCCCACATAGTTGCAGTCCACCTCCACCACCGGAGGCGCCAGGGTGGGGTACATGGCGACCGGGAGGCTGGGAATGCACACCGCGCCGGCAAGAATGATCAGCAGCGCGCACACCGTGGCAAAAACAGGCCGATGGATAAAGAAATCGACAAACAAGGGTTGCCTTCCTTTTCTCTTGCAATGGGCGCGCAATGAACACCGCGCGTCGCCCGCCTCCCGCACACTGCCGGAGGCGCTGGACCAGCTGTGCTCTAGGTTCCCGGCAGCGGCATAACCGGCATGTCCTTCACCAGGAACTGCGTACTCGACACGATCACCCGGTCGCCCACATTGATGCCTGAAGAGACGGAGTAGTTGTTGCCCACGGTGTCGCCGAGCGTGACCGCGACCTGGCGGGCCAGGAAGTGGCCGTTCTGCGGCTGGGCCACAAAAACGAAGCTCTGCCCGCCCTGGCGCGTGACCGCCAGCACCGGAACCACCGTCATGGGCGTCGTGCTCCAGATGACTCGCGCCTTCACCATTTGGGCATTGCGCAGAATCTCCGGAGTGGCGTGCACCGGGGCCTTCACAAGAATGCCCTGCAAGATGCTATCCACCTCCGGCGAAAGAAAATCGATCCTGGTCTTCTCCAGCAGGTTGCCGCTTGTGTCCATCAGATCCACTTCCAGCCCCTGCCGCACCTGGCCGGCGCGCTCCGTGGGCACGTAGATATACGCCTCGAGGTCCTTGTTCTCATCCACCGTGGTCAACATGGTGGCGGGCGCAACGTAGTCGCCCACATGCACCGGAATGTCTCCCACCACACCGTCAAACGGCGCGCGGATGGTGTAGTAGGCCAGTTGCTCCTCCTGCGTCTTGCGCATCTCCACCGCCGACTCGTAGTCCGCCTTGGTGTTTTCAAAGGCCTGCTGCGCCTGATCGAAGGCGTCGCGGCTGGTCACGCCTGCCTCAAACAGCTTGCGCTGCCGCTCGATCTCCAGAGTGTTGTAGTCGAAGAGCGCCTTCTTCTGCCGCTCCGTTGCGCGCTGCGACTCGACCGTGGCCAGTTGATGCTGTGGATCGATGTCCATCAGTGGCTGGCCCGCCGTCACGCGGTCGCCCGAGCGGACGCGAATCTGCGTCAGCCTTCCATCCACTTGTGGCTGCAACGTGGCTGAGCGGCGCGACTTGATGGTGGCTACGTACTCGCTCGACTGCGGCACCGGGGATAGCGTGGCTGCCACCGTCTGCACCGGCATCGCCTGCATCCCGGCCCCAGCCGGCGCCGCCGGCTTTTTCTGGCAGCCGATGACCGCAAGCCCCATCAAAACAAGACAACCTATCCCAAGAATGCGTTTCAAAGCGATCTTCCTCACTCTATTTCTTTGTACGGCAGTGTTCAGCCCGAAGTTCAACCCCGTCTTCCGGTTTGTGCCGGAACAATTGCGATGCCGGGGTGCAAGAGCGTTCTGTCTACCGGGACTTCCGCTCATGCGGATGATCCCGGCGGGGGAGTGCGCCGCCAACCGGCGGAAAAATGTCTAAACAAAGCCTTTGCTATTGTGACGCTCCGAGCCGGGCCATTGTCGCAAAAAATCTCCGCGCCGGCCATTCCGCCCAGGCCGAAAGCCGATCCGCCTGGTGAACCGTTGTGTGGACCATCCGCGGTGGCCGCCTGTCGGGACCCGCCATCCGCTTCACCACATTTTGACACGGCCTTCCCAAGTTGGTAGCCTTCCTAAGGGCGCACCCTGCCGATTCAGGCCGCTCCCGGCCCTTCCAGCGTCCCCGTCGTCTAGCCCGGCCTAGGACACCGCCCTTTCACGGCGATAACACGGGTTCAAATCCCGTCGGGGACGCCAACAAAACAAAAGACTTATCCGATTATGCCGCATGGGGCTTGATTTCTGGTGACTCTGTGGTGACTAAATGGAGTCCAGCGGGCCGAGAGGAACGTTGAATGATTCTGCATGTCGAGTGGGGCCGCCCAGTTCCGCTGAAGGATGCCAGCAAAGAGAATATGATCTACGGCGTCAATCTGTACAAGTTGACCGACAGTGCAGGTGTATACATCTTCGGACGCCGATGGGGTAATCAATTCGAGGCGCTCTATATAGGCAAGGCTGGAAACATACGCGGTCGAATTAAGAATCACCTAAACAACCTGCACCTAATGCAGCATCTTCGGAATGCAAAGACCGGTCGGCGCGTGGTATTGGCCGGAGTTCTTCATCCGAAACCTGGACAGAATTTGCAGAAGGCCATGGCCTTGGCAGAGCGGGCATTGATTCGGCACTTCTTGTCTGAAGGGCATGACCTGGTAAACAAACTAGGGATGAGGCTCAGAACGCATGAACTGAATTCGTTTGGCAATTATCCGAAACGGTTTATCCAAAAAGAAATCTACCTCGAAAGAGCCAAGGGTGAGTAGCAAGTACCGTACAGTGGCTTGAGTCCCTTCGCACAAAACCTGTATCGCTCGTGCTGCACTAGTCGGTCTGAGGCCCGGCGGAGGCTGGCATGGCCAGCATCCCGCCCATGATGCCGTCCAACTTGTTCACCGCAGCGGCCATGAATCCGGGCGACAGGTGCGCGTACCGCTGCGTCATGCGCGGTGTCTTGTGGCCAAGAATCTGGCCCACCGCGTACAGGTCTACGCCTTCCATCACCTGCCAGCTTACCGCCGTGTGCCGGAGCGAGTGGAAGGATGCGTCTGCAATGCCCACGGATGCGAATACGCGGTGCGTGTAGACGCTCAGACGGGCCGCGTTTACGTCGGGGAACACCTGTTGCCCCGAATCGCTTACAGGAAGACTCCTGAGCACCTGGACAGCACCAGTATCTATTACCAATAGTAAGTGGTCACTATGCGTGGAATTCCGCCGTGGCCGTTCACGAT
>JBEKZR010000252.1:0-5762 GCA_049509715.1 Occallatibacter sp.
AAGGGCACGGTGCTGGTGGAGCATGTGCGGGTGGTCAAGAAAACGGTTTCCAGCAAGCGGGGACAGCGGACCAAGGGCGGCATCGCCGAGCAGGAATCGCCGATTGACGTATCCAATGTCGCGCTGGTCTGCCCCAACTGCGGCACCGCGCGCGTGGGATTCAAGGTCGAGGGCGACGCCAGGGCGCGGATTTGCAAGAAGTGCGGGCAGGAGCTGCCGACGAAGAAGTAGGAAGTGCAGTGAAGAAGTGAACGAGTGAAGAAGTGAATCGTTCACCGAGGAAGCAAGAGCGGCACGGAATGAGCGGCGAGGCTCACGCCCGTGCGGCAAGCACTTCCGCAACGGTAGACGGGTCGCCGCGTCGACCCAATCCGGGTCCGGAAGAAAGAGAGCAAAGCAACATGGCGGCAAGGCTGAAAGTGAAGTATCACACGGAGATCAAGCAGGCTCTCAAAAAAGAGCTGGGGCTTGATAATGCAATGGCGGTGCCCAGGCTGGATAAGGTCGTGATCAACATGGGTTTGGGCGAGGCCACGCAGAACACCAAGCTGCTGGACCCGCTGGTGGCCGACCTGACGATGATTGCCGGGCAGAAGCCGGTGACCACCAAGGCGAAGAAGTCGATTGCGGCCTTCAAGGTGCGGGCCGGCATGTCGATCGGCGCCATGGTCACGCTGCGCTCGGACAAGGCCTACGAGTTTCTTGACCGGCTGATTTCGACGGCGCTGCCGCGGGTGAGGGACTTCCGCGGGGTTTCGACGAAGAGTTTTGACGGGCGCGGCAACTACACGCTCGGCCTGCGCGACCAGTTGATCTTTCCGGAGATCGATTACGCCAAGGTGGAGAAGCTGAAGGGCATGAACATCACAATCGTGACCACGGCCAAGGACGACAACCAGGCGAGGGCGCTCTTGAAACACTTCGGAATGCCCTTCCGCCAGGGAGCGTAGAGCAGCCTTTAGCTGCTAGCTTCTAGCCTCTAGCTTTTTCGAGGTTGAACGGGCATCTGAGGCAAAACGAAATTGGTTTTGTTTTTCGCGCAGGAGATGGGGCTCGGCGAGGAACAGGCTAGGAGCTAGAAGCTAGAAGCTGATAGCTGAGGTTGAAGAGGGTTTATGGCAACCACTGCAAAAAGGGTGAAAGACGCGCGGAAGCCGAAGTTCAGCAGCCGCAAGCACAACCGGTGCCAACTCTGCGGGCGGCCGCGAGGATTTCTGCGCAAGTTCGGCGTCTGCCGCTTGTGTTTCCGGGCGCTGGCGCTCAAGGGAGAGATTCCCGGCGTCGTCAAGTCGAGCTGGTAGCAAGACAGTGGTCAGTGAACGGTGGTCAGTTCTGTTGTTGCTGGAACGATCCGCTGAGGTAAAGGCGAAGTTTATTACTGTTCACTGTTCACTGATCACTGTAGGAGACATTCCCGCTGGTTTCCGGCAGCAGGCGGACGAACGGGGAATGAAGGAGAAGGAATGAGTCTGACCGACCCAGTAGCCGATTTTCTGGCGCGGATCCGGAATGCGATCCGGGCGCGTCATCAGAAGCTGGATGTGCCGGCTTCCAAGCTGAAGACCGAGATTGCCCGCATCCTCAAGGAGGAGGGCTATATCTCGAGCTACAAGACCCAGGAAGAGAAAGGCAAGCTGGTGCTGCGCGTGTACCTGAAGTACGGCGGCACGGAAGCGGCGATTCGCGACCTGGCGCGCATCTCGCGTCCCGGCTGCCGCGTGTACATCGGCCACGACGAGATCAAGCGCGTTCAAGGAGGCCTCGGCATCTCGATTCTCACCACGCCCAAGGGCGTGATGACCGGCCGCCAGGCGCGCCGCGAAGGTGTGGGCGGGGAGTTGCTTTGTGAAGTGTGGTGACGACAGTGGTCAGTGAACAGTGGTCAGTGGGCAGCTAGAAACTGTTCACTGTCAGCTGTTCACTGTTTTACCGGCTGCAGTGGAACGCACGAGCAAATTGCTCCGGCGGGACTCGCAAGCCAGATGAAGGATTGAAACGATGTCGCGCATCGGAAAGAAGCCGATCCCGCTGCCCGCGGGCGTCAAGTACAAGGTCGAGGGCAATACCGTTCTGGTGGAAGGACCCAAGGGCAAGGTCTCGGCGCTGATTTCGCCGGGCATTACGCTGGAAACCAAGGATGGCGTGCTGCACGTCAATCGCGAGAACGACAGTCAGGCAGCGATGCACGGGTTGACGCGCTCCCTGGTCGCCAACGCGGTTCACGGCGTCACCACGGGCTGGAAGCGCGAGCTGGACATTGTGGGCATCGGCTATCGCGCCGAGATGAAGGGCAAGGGCACGGTGGTGTTCACGCTGGGCTACTCGCATCCCATTGAGGTTCCGCTACCCTCGGGCATTGAAGTGGCCATCGATCCCAAGCAGACCCACCTGACCATCACCGGCATCGACCGGCAAAAGGTGGGCCAGGTGGCGGCCGACATGCGCTTGCTGCGCAAGCCGGACCCCTACAAGAACAAGGGCGTGCGCTACTCGGAAGAGAAGCTGAAGAAGAAGGCTGGCAAGACCGGGGTGAAGTGACGACAGTGGACAGTAGGCAGTGGACGTGAACAGTAGAAGCCCGGGTTCATACTGACCACTGACCGCTGAAATCAACCGAACGGGGCCGCCGGGCGGCTCCGCTGATAGGAACGAGAGACCATGATTACGCAGACCAAGAGGAACGCAATCCGCCAGCGCATCCACGAGCGCATCCGCCGCAAGTTGGCGGGCACCGGGGAGCGGCCGCGGCTGAACGTCTACCGCTCGCTGAACCACATTTACGCGCAGGTGATCGACGACCAGAAGGGCGAGACGCTGGTCTCGGCCTCGAGCATCAAGATGAAGACCGGCGGCAACGTGGCCGCGGCCAAAGAGATCGGCAAGGCAGTGGCAGAGCTGGCAGTGAAACAGGGCATTAAAAAGGTGGTCTTCGATCGCGGCGGCTACCTCTATCACGGGCGCATCAAGGCGCTGGCCGACGCTGCGCGCGAAGCGGGACTGGAATTCTAAATGCAGCTATTAGCTTTTAGCCATTAGCTGTTAGCTTGTTCGTGGAAAGTTGAAAGACTCAATCCGGGCAAGGAAAGCTGAGAGCTAGAAGCTAGAAGCTATCAGCTTGAGAAGAGACGAGAGAGCAATGACGATGTTGAAGAAGAAACTCGATGCCAACCAGTACAACCTGAAGGATCAGGTGGTGTCCATCAATCGCGTGACCAAGGTGGTCAAGGGCGGCAAGAACATGTCGTTTGCCGCGCTGGTGGTGGTGGGCGACGCCGCCTCGGGCGTGGTGGGCCACGGTTCGGGCAAGGCCAAGGAAGTTCCCCAGGCGATTCGCAAGGGGATCGAGGCGGCCAAGAAGAACCTGGTCCGGGTCAACCTGACCGACACCACGATTCCGCACCAGGTGCTGGGCCGTTTCGGCTCCGGCCAAGTGCTTCTGAAGCCGGCCCCCGAGGGCACGGGCGTGATTGCCGGCGGCGCAGTGCGCGCGGTAATGACCTCGGTCGGGGTGCAGAACGTGCTCACCAAGAGCCTGGGCTCTCCCAACCCCCACAACGTCGTCAAGGCCACGTTTGACGCCCTGATGCAGTTGCGCGACCGGGCCGAGGTGGCCAATATGCGCGGCAAGACCGTGGAGGAGATGTAAGCCATGGCTGAAACGAAGAAGATTCGCATTCAGTACTACCGCTCGAAAAACTCCACGCCCACCAAGCACAAGCTGGTGGTCAAGGGTCTTGGCTTCACGCGGCTCAACCAGATCGTCGAGCGCGTGGATACGGAATCCATCCGCGGCATGGTGAAGGCCATTCCGCATTTGGTGAGGATACTTGAGGACTAGCTTTTAGCTGTTAGCTATTAGCTCATCTCGTTTGAGCGACTTTGATTCACTTCACACGAACAGCTAAAAGCTAAAAGCTGAAATACAACGCGAGTCGGACGGCTGGACGCCCAGTCCCCGGCGCTACAGCGAGGGAATCATGGCAATCAGGAATCTATCGAATTTGCGCGCGCCCAAGAAGGCCAACACCGGGCGCAAGCGTGTGGGCCGGGGCATGGGATCCGGCATGGGCAAGACCTCGACCCGCGGCCACAAGGGCCAAGGTTCCCGCACCGGCTTCAGCTTGATGCGCGGCTTTGAGGGTGGCCAGATGCCGCTGCACCGGCGGTTGCCCAAGCGCGGGTTTACGAACATCTTCCGCACCGAGTACACGGTGGTGAATCTGGAGCGGATCGCCGGCCTTGAGGTCACAGAGATCGGCCTGGACGACTACAAGAAGCTGGGCCTGGCCTCCAGCAAGAAGGCGCTGATCAAGATTCTTGGCTCGGGCGAGCTGACGGCGGCCATCACCATCCACGCGCACAAGTTTTCCAAGTCGGCCGTCGAGAAGATCGAAAAGGCCGGCGGCAAGGCCGTGATGCTGGGTGGCGAGACTGCTGTGGAAGCTAAGGGAAAATTGGTTTCCAAGGCAACGAAATAAAGAGCTTTGGCGCCCACGCGAGTTTGCGGCTTCCCACCCTAGCCGCAAAAACAAAAACGCGGCGAGGGTGGGGCACCCAGGGTTTATGGTTTCCCAGGTTTCAGAATCGAGACCTGGGGCACCCAGCAGAACTGGATAGGACACGCAAAGCACTGAACAGGTAAGATGGTCAGTGGCAGAGATTCGAGTGGCGGCAAACGCCCTGAAGCGGATAACCAACCATGGCTGAAATGTTTGAGAAGTTCGCCAATATCTTTCGGATTCCCGACCTGCGCAAGCGTGTGCTCTTCATGCTGGGCATTCTGGCCGTCTTCCGGCTGGGCTCGCATATTCCCACGCCGGGCGTGAACACCAGCCAGTTGGAGTTGCTCTTCAGCCAGCAGAGCGGATCGGCCCTGGGCCTGATGGACCTGTTCGGCGGCGGCAACCTGCGCCGCATGACGGTCTTCGCACTGGGCATCATGCCGTACATCACGGCTTCGATCATCTTTCAGCTCCTCACGGTGGTTTATGAGCCGCTGGCGCGCATCCAGAAGGAAGGCGAGCTGGGACGGCGGAAGATTACGCAGTGGACACGGTATTTGACCGTGATTCTGGGAGCCCTGCAGTCGATAGGCATCGCGGCCATCCTCACCAAGCAGGGCCTGGTGCTGCATCCAGGCATCGGCTTCAGCCTGATGACGGTGCTCACCCTCACCACCGGAACAGCTTTCATCATGTGGCTGGGCGAGCAGATCACCGACCGCGGCATCGGCAACGGCATGAGCCTGCTGATCTTTGCCGGCATCGTCGCCGGTTTGCCCCGCGGCGCCTACGAACTGTACCAGAAGGTGGAGACCAACGCCTGGGGCACGTTGACCATTGTGGCGGTGGCTGCGCTGGTGGTGGGCATGGCGGCTGTAGTGGGCTTCATCGTCTTTGTGGAGCGGAGCGAGCGGCGCATTCCCATCCAGAGCGCGCGGCGCATCGTCGGCCGCCGCATGATGGGCGGCCAATCCAGCCATCTGCCCCTCAAGGTCAACTCCGGCGGCGTTATGCCGGTCATCTTCGCCGCATCCATCCTCTCTGCTCCGATGATGCTGCGGCAGACCGAATTTGTGCAGACCAGCCGCTTCTGGATGCCCATTTTCGATGCGCTCATGCCCGGCTACCCGTGGTATGAAGCCCTCTACATGCTGGGCATCATCTTTTTCGCTTACTTCTACATCTCCATCGTGATGAAGCCGGACGACATTGCCGACAACTTCCGCAAGTCGGGCTCGTTCATCCCCGGCATCCGCCCCG
>JBEKZR010000253.1:0-5759 GCA_049509715.1 Occallatibacter sp.
CATCGCCACCGTGAAGCGGACGGGCAAGCACGCGCAGGGCGCGATCTGCTATACGGTCAGCCCCCTGCATACAGTTCAGGCTTTTGCCGAGATGGCTGAGCAGCTGAAGGAGATGGGCTGCGATTCGATCTGCATCAAGGACATGGCCGCGTTGCTGAAGCCGCAGCCCGCCTATGACCTAGTGAAAGGCATCAAGCAACGCTGCGGGAAGGATACGCTGGTTCACGTTCATACTCATGCCACGACCGGCGTAACCATGGTGACCCTGATGAAGGCCATCGAAGCGGGCTGCGACATTGTGGATACCGCGGTGAGTTCGCTTTCACTGGGACCGGGGCACAATCCCACGGAGAGTTTAGTGGAACTGCTCGACGGCACCGGCTACGAGACCCGCATCAACCTGGAACGGGTGCAACGCGCGTCCAATCACTTCGCCAAAATCCGTCCGCGCTATCGCGAGTTTTTCAGCGAGAATATGGGCGTGGATACGATGATCTTCGAGAGCCAGATACCCGGCGGCATGATCTCGAATATGGAGAGCCAGCTGAAGGGGCAGGGCGCCAGCGAGCGCTTGCGGGAGGTTCTGGAAGAAGTGCCGCGGGTGCGCAAGGACTCCGGGTATCCGCCGCTGGTTACGCCCACGAGCCAGATTGTAGGCTCGCAGGCGGTGTTCAACGTTCTGATGGGCAAATACAAGGTGCTGACCGGCGAATTTGCCGACCTGATGCTGGGCTATTACGGCAGCACGATCGGCGAAAAGAATCGCGAGGTGCTGAAGATGGCCGAGGCGCATAACAAGAAGCCGGCCATTACCTGCCGCCCCGCCGATCTTCTGACTCCGGAGTGGGAGAACCTGAGCGCGACAGCAAAGGCGTTGGAGGGCAACGACGGCTCGGACGAAGATGTATTGACGTACGCGATGTTCCCGCAGGTTGCGCCCAAGTTCTTCAAGACGCGCCACGAGGGACGCAAGAATCTAGGCAAGGACCCCACCCTGCCCAAGGCAGCGGAGCCGAAGGCCGCGGACGGGACTGCGAGCGGCGCGAAAACGCTGACCACCACCGTGAATTACGCGATTACGCTGAACGGGAAAGAGCACCGGGTAACCGTGGCTACGGAAAAATAGACGCGGGTTCCTTTCATATCCACGAACCCAGGAGCAGGGATGGCTACACAAGATCAGGATGGAAAGCAGAAGTCGATGCAGGACAGGATCGCCGAACTTGCCGCCCGGCGCGACACAGCGGAACTGGGCGGAGGCAAGGAGCGCATCGATACGCAGCACTCGGCGGGCAAGATGACAGCGCGCGAACGCATAGCCAGACTGACGGACCGAGACAGCTTCGAGGAGATCGGGCAGTTTGCGCGTCATCGCGCAACCTATTTCGGCATGGCCGACAAGGAGCTGCCCGCCGATGGCGTGGTGACCGGATGCGCCACGGTGGATGGCCGTCTGGTGCATCTGGCCAGTCAGGATTTCACCGTAGCAGGCGGAGCCGCGGGCGAGGTGCATTGCGACAAGATCGCCGACATGATGCACCTCTCGCTCAAGACAGGCAGTCCATTTATCTTCATTAACGACTCCGGCGGGGCGCGCGTGCAGGAGGGCATCGACAGCCTGGCCGGTTACGGCCGCGTCTTTTACAGCAATGTGATGCTATCGGGATCGGTACCGCAGATTGCCTTGATTTGCGGCCCTTGCGCCGGCGGCGCGGCTTACAGCCCGGCGTTGACCGACTTCATCATCCAGACCATGCAAGGCCGGATATTCATCACCGGGCCGCAGGTCATCAAGCAGGTGACGGGCGAAGACGTGACCGCGGAGGAGCTGGGCGGGCCGCACGCGCAGATGAACACCTCCGGCGTGGTGCACCTGGTGGCCCAGGACGACGAGGAGGCGATGCTGTTGTGCAGGAAGCTGCTCAGCTTTCTGCCCTCCAACAATCTCGAGGATCCGCCGCGCATGCCGTTCAATGGGCGCATCAAACCCGATGGGAAGATGAATGAAATTATTCCCGACGATCCCAAGGCCGGCTATGACGTGCGCGAGATCATTACGCGGATCGTGGACAATCAAGACTTTCTGGAGATCCAGCCGGGCTTTGCGCCGAACCTGGTGATTGGTTTCGGGCACTTGCAGGGCCGGTCGGTCGGAATTGTGGCCAACCAGCCGGACGCCATGGCCGGAGTGCTGGATATCAATGCGTCAGATAAAGCAGCGCGCTTTGTTCTCTTCTGCAGCGCCTTCAATATTCCGCTGGTAACTCTGGTCGACGTTCCGGGTTTCCTTCCCGGCGTAGAGCAGGAGCGGGGCGGCATTATCCGCCATGGCGCGAAGCTGCTGTTTGCTTACTCGGAGGCCACCGTTCCCAAGCTTACGGTGATACTGCGCAAGGCGTACGGCGGGGCGTATCTGGCGATGTGCTGCAAGGATCTGGGAGCGGACCGGGTTCTGGCGTGGCCTACAGCCGAGATTGCGGTGATGGGCGCGGAAGGCGCGGCGGGCATCGTCTTCCGGCGCGAGATCGAGGCCGCCGAGGATAAGGCCGCCCGCCGCCAGGAGCTGGTCAATGAGTATCGCGAGGTCTTTTCCAATCCTTATGTGGCGGCGGGCCGGCGGCTGGTGGACGCCGTGATTGAGCCGGCCGATACCCGGAAGTGCCTTGCCCAGGCGCTGGAACGCCTGTACGCCAAGCGCGAAACGCGACCTCAGAAGAAGCACGGATTGATCCCACTGTAACGGGGAGCGGCACGTGAAAGAGAATTTAGAAGCGCTGATCAAGGCTCTATCGGAGCGGCAAGAAACGGCCGAGCGCCAGTTGAGAGAACTGAGCGCGGCAGTGAAGGCTCTGGAAGCCAAGATGGCGGAGTTCAGCCAGCCCGCGGCGGCGCGCGCCCTAACGGCTGCGACGAAGGCGGCCGAAGCCACGCCCGGGAAGGCGATGAAGGCGGAGATAACTGCCGAGATCCTGGTGATACTGGCGGCAGCCGCCACCACGTACCTGGGGAAGGAAGTCCGCATCCGTTCGGCCAAGATGCTGCAATCGCCCTATGAAGTCATCAATCCGTGGGTGCAACAGGGGCGTGTATTCATTCACGCCTCTCACAATTTGCGATGAGACGACAAGCCGGCAGGGAAATTTCTCGAGAGAAGGAAGAATCAGTTGAAGCTCCGGATAGGAATTGACGGCAATACCTACGAGTTGGAAGTCGAAGTCATCGAAGACGACGAAGTTCCTCATCATCCGTATTACGGAACGTCGTATCCTCTGGTCCCCGCGACGGTGCAATCGGTGGCAGCGCCAGCGGCCCGGGCGAAAGCTCGGGCCTCCGGGGAGACGGACGACGAAGATAAACTCTGCCGCAGTCCAGTAACCGGCATCGTTATTAAAGCGAACGTGACGCCCGGACAGACGATCGCGGAAAACGAACTGATCATGGTGATCGAAGCCATGAAGATGGAGACCAATGTGATCGCGCCACGCGCCGGAATCGTGAAGAGTGTGCGAGTGGCGGCGGGCGAATCCGTCAAGGTCAATCAGGTAGTTGTAGAACTCGAATAGCGTCGCTTCTTATGGGATGATGCGGGAGAGCCCGAGCTGCGGCCAGCATTTCGGTGCGCGCGCCTCGCAGCCGGAGCAGATCCGAGCAAGACCCGCAGCCGGCTCCTGCGTTACCCAACTCCATTCAGCCTGGCAGCTGCTCGCAGATGCGACGAACCTCTAGGGCCTGTTAACACTACCTGGACGGATGGCGTTGCGTGAGAAAGTCCGGCCAGACGAAGCCGAGCCCGAAGGCTGTGGCGGGTCCACCGTCGAGGGCGAGAATGAAGTATGGCCGGACTTCCACCGCAACCCGAAGGGACGGGGCCAATTCTCCCCATTTCTTCGTCAATCGTCGCTAGGATACACCCGGTATCCGTCGCTCCTCATTCCTCGACCTGAGAAAAAATGGCTCCCGTCGCCACCGTCCAGGTAGTGTTAACAGGCCCTAGTTGAGTTCGCAGCCCAACTCGATGCCCATCTTGCTGAGCATGCCCGCCTGCGGGCGGTTAGACTGAAAGGGGTTTGCCAGGCGTTCAACGCGCGGGCAGGATAAGGCGAAAATGCACTTAAATTTCGATTGGACGGCCACCCAGGTTCTGTGGACGCTTACGTTTGCGGCGCTGCTGGTGCTGCTGGTGGTGTTGCTGGGACGGGAACGGGCGCGACGCTTCCCGTGGTTCACAACGAGCATCGCGCTCATGGCCCTGCGCCTGTTGGCGGAAAGGCTGCTGTTCGAGCGGCTACCTCGCCTCACATTGAACGAGATCTTTTTGGCGCTGGCCGACCTGATGGCGCTGGTGAGCCTGCTGGTGTTGCTGGAGGTGGCGCGGCGGGCGTTCAGCGGGGCGCGGCGGCGGACGTGGATTGGATGGACGCTGGCGATGGCGACCGTAGCTGCCTGGGTGCTGTACGCGTGGGGACAGTGGCCGGACTGGAAGACGCTGACCGCGGACTCGACCGTGGCAGCGCTGCGGCTGATGCAACTGGCGGCGCAAAAGGGCGACCTGCTGGCGGGCGTTCTGGCGGTGGAGCTGGGTTTGCTGGTGGCGCTGTTTGGACGGCGCTACAAGGGAGGCTGGAGAAGCCATACGCAGCGGATCATGATCGGGCTCTCGACCGCAGCGATTGCGCAACTGGCGGCGCAGGGCGTCTTGCAGGCGATCATCAAGACGGCGCAGGCGCACCCGCTCGGCCGGCCGGAGTACGAGCGGATCATCGGTCTGGTGGATAAGCTACAGAACGCCAACCGGGTGGTGTATGTGGCCGTGCTGGTTTGGTGGATCGTCTGCCTGTGGATGGATGAGCCGGGAGCGGCGGCGGTTGCCGCGGCGCAGGCGGAGATTGCGGATGAGACGCTTGCCCAGACCACTGACGCTCCGGTGGAGAAGGAACAGTAAGGCCGGCTGCTTTGGATTCCCACACATTCGACAGAAAAACGGCGAAAGGATGGGGCACGGGAACTGGTTGACCGATCCCTGATTCCCGTTTAGAGATATGGCTTCGTGATATAAGGTGTTTGTCCGCTCTTTCTCCCGGATTGAACGGGAGCGCGGACGATTTCACGAGAGGTTCGTTCGCCCATGCTCGACATTCATCTGCCGCATAAGTCCATCCGTGGATTTTCAGAGTTTCTGATTCATCTGTTCACGATTACCGTGGGCCTGCTGATCGCGGTGCAGATCGAGAGCTTCGTGGAGTGGCGCCATCACCTTCATCTGGCCGAGGAGGCGCGGGTGGCGCTGCGCGCGGAGATTGAACACAACCTGAAGGATTTGAAGGATGCGCAGCCGGGGCTGAAGGCGTGGCGGGAGCGCATCGATGCCGATTACAAGGCGATGCAGACAATCCAGAACCACCCCAATGATCCCAAAGCTCAGCACGCCACCCTCAATGTCAGCTACGGCTCGATAACCCTGAGTGACACGGCATGGAGAACGGCACAGTCGACCGGCGCGCTGACATACATGCCTTACGAGGAAGCGGAGCGCTATTCGACTATTTATCAGGCGCAGGCCACTCTGCTAGCTTTCGAGGACAAGCCGGAGGAAGATGTTGCCGGCATCATCGGCCTGATCGCGCGATACAACTTTCATTCCAGTTCTTCCAGCAGGCTCACCGTGGTGCAGGCCGGCGCCCTGGTGGAAAAGCTCGGCCAAATGCGGGTGCACCTGTTGGGCGGGGACATACTTTTACGCCAGTGCATTGAGAAGAGTC
>JBEKZR010000254.1:0-5715 GCA_049509715.1 Occallatibacter sp.
TTTCGTCGTGGTCGATGCGGAAGGGCAGGCCACCGGTCTGCGGAGTAGCTCCCGCTCCAGCCGATTGCGGCTGGAAGAAGCGCGCGGCCACGGAAGAGGCCACCATATACGCGCTGACGCCATGGAACTCGGGAACGTCCGCGCGCAAGGCGTAGCCCGGAATCTTTGAGTTATGCCAGTCGATGGGGAAAAAGATAGGCGTGTTACCCAGAATGCTGAAATCGAAGGCGTTGTGCGTGTACTTCCAGATGTACTCGCCACTAATTACTACGCGCTTGCCGAAGGCCTGCTGCAGACCGGCGTGGAATTCGTTGCGGTAGCCTGGGGCTAAGGTTCCCGAAACGCCGGGATAGCAAACCAACAGCGGCGCCATCACTGCATTCGAACATCCTGTGCTCGACAGCACCAGGTTTTCGTTGAAGGGCGTCTCCAGTGTGCGCGCGTAGGAGACACGCAACACGGTCGTGGTCGGCTTGATGTTATATGCAATGCCCACGCGCGGCTCGGTCTGGTTGGCATCGATAAGGCCGCTGTACACGTCCTCGCGGAGACCCAGATTGAAGAGCCAGTTGCCGGCCTTGACCTGATCCTCGATAAAGAGAGCAAGCTCCTTCACGTCGGTGTGGCCGGTGTAGTTGTAATAACTTCCGCCGCGGGTAAGGTCATAGGGAGCGAGAACCGGAAGATAGGATGGGTTTGGGCCTGATGTGCCTCCGAGAGCGGGACATTGATACTGATTGGAGTACCCAGGCAAGGGATTTCCATCCATACCCAAACAAGGCGAATTATAGGTTGGATCGACCACTCCCAAACTGTCGTTCTCATTCAGGAAGGTTTGTCCGTACTGCGCTCCAATCTTGATGTTATTGATTCCCTTGACGTGGGAAAAGTCTGAGTGGACCGCGGAATTGGTCAGCGTGCGATACTGGGAAATCGAGGAGGTTTGCAGGTTTGCAGGCCCACGGTCGGCCAGGGGGTTGCCGCTGGGATAGTAGTTATAGGCATCCCTGCGGACAAAAGCGCCCAGGTTGAAAACCGAGTAATCGCCGATGATACGCGTGTAGGTGGGCGAGATGTTGATGGTCCCGATCTTCGACCGCTGATCGGTGTTGCCCACGTTGACGAAGTCAGGGTTGGCGCTCGTGCCGCTATTCGGGCCGGTTGTCTCCACGTTTTGCACGTTGAGGTTGTCATAGGCGTTAGGCGTCTGGAACCACGAGCGCGAGTAATTCACGTCCAGGTGTATGGAATCCACCGGGGTGAAGTTATAGTCCACGCGTTCAAAGACGTTCTGCTCGTTGCCCTTGTCGTGGAAGACCTGGAACTCCGGGGGATCGAGAAAACGCCCCGAGTTCAAGCCGTCCACCTCGATAAAATTTCCCCATTTCTTGCCGCCATAGGCCAGGTCGAAACCGCCCGTCGCCGACCCGAATGTGCCATAGGAGCTGCTGATGCTGCCTGTGGGCTTGGTGACTCCCTGGCCGGAGCGCGTGGTCGCCACGATCACCAGGCTGGTCTTGCCGCCGTACTCTGCCGGCGGCGCGCCGCTGATCACCTCGATGGATTGAATCGAATCGGCGGGAATCTGGTTGGAAAAGACTTTGCTCTGCTGGTCGGTAATCGACTGGCCGTCCACTGAAAACGAATTGGATGCGTGGTCGCCCAGGCCGTGGAAGAGTCCGTTAGAGTCGGCAGCTACGCCGGGGCTGGAGAGTGTGACCAGAGAACTGAGGGTAGAAGAAGCGCTCTCTAGTGGCACCTTGATAAACAGGTCGCGGTCCACATCGGAGTGAAAGGTGGGGTCGTTCTCGATAAGGTCGCCGCTGGCCTCCACCGTAACGGTAGTTGCGGAAGTAGCGATCTGCAGAACCAGCTTGAGGTTGGTTCCCACTACCGAGCGAATCTCCAGATTCTGGCTCAAAGAAGCAAAGCCCTTTGCGGAAACTGTGACCTGGTAGGGGTTGAAGGGAACGTTGGAGAAGACGAACTGGCCGAGTGCGTCTGTGGATGCGGTCCTGTCCAGTCCGCTCACATCGTTTGTCAGGTGGACCGTGGCGTTGGGAATCACCGCGCCGGAGGGATCGGTGACCGTGCCGCGTACCGCGCCGGCGTTGCCGCTTTGCGCAGAAGCGTACAGTGCCGTGAAGACCAATGCGAGAACGGGAAAAATGCGAAAAATCGTGCCGCGATTGAACGGCATAGGAAAGCCTCCTTATGATGGCTAAGAATGCGGGAAATCGGCCGCGGGGAAAAGCCGCGGCATCCTCTTGGCATTTTGGGAACTCTCTCCGATTCGCCAAGTCAGCCTGTGGAGATGCGCCTGGGCCTTGCCCCCAAAAGGGACAAGGCGCTCCGGGAACCAGACTGAATTGAAAAATCGGAGACTAGCCCTGCCAGCCTACCGGAGGGGGGCGTGTGAAGAGCTTGGGATGCCAGTGGCGGGTGACCACGCGGGCCTCATAGACCGGGGCCGCGGCCTCAATCTGAACCAGCACCACCACGGCAGCCGCGACCGCGACGGGCGCTGCCGTATGCATCACGATGCACAGCGGGCAATGGTCGGCATCGCTCTCGACCGCGTGCACGTGCGCCACCTGGACCACGGCAAACAGCGCCAGCAGGACAAGACACACCACCGTGACTGCCGGCGAAGCCCCTGGCTTTGCGCTGCGTTCCCAGCGGAAATGCGCCTGGAATCCTGTCAAGAAAACATCCCTCAACCCTAAGAATACATAGGTTAGACGCGAAAAGGCGTTCCGGGGTTCCCTGTTGCCGCTTCTTTTTCTCCCGGGCCGCAACGCCAACCGCGGCTGGTTGGACTCGTCTAAACTGTCTAGCTATGCCACGTTTCCGTCCCTTGCGGCTCGTGTTGACCGTGTGCCTGGCGACCCTGCTGGGAGCGGCGATTGCGGCGGCGCGCGCCCAGACGCCTCTTCCCCTCAAGCCCGACGTGCCGGGTACGGCCATCAACCATCGCCTCATCCTCAAGGACGGTACCTATCAACTCGTCCGCAAGTACGAGATTGTGGGCGACCGGGTGCGCTACATTTCCGTGGAGCGCGGCGGCGATTGGGAGGAGTTGCCGGTGGACCTGGTGGACTGGGAAGCCACGCGCAAGTGGGAGCGGGACCATGCCGCGGCCGCCGCGGAAGCGCCTTCGCCCGCCATGAAGGAGGCCGAGGAGATCGACAGGGAAGAAGCCGCCGAGCGCGACCAGCAGAAGGCGCGCATGCCCGAGGTGGCCAAGGGCCTGGAACTGCCCGACGAGGATGGCGTCTTTGCGCTGGACACGTTTCAAGGCACGCCGGAACTGGTGGAGTTGCTGCCCAACGAGCTGAACATGAATGCCAAGACCAAACACGGCCTGAGCACGCTGAACCCACTGGCCGGCGCCAAGGCCAGCCTGGAACTCGATGGCGCGCACGCCAAGATCCACCTGCACGTGAACGAGCCGGCCATCTACCTTTCGCTCAGCGCGCGCGACGACGCCGAACAGGTCCTCTCCCACGCGATGACGGTGAGCACCAGCGGCGCAAGGGAGGTGGCCAACCGGAAACACGGCGCGCATTCAGCTGCGTCGGGCTTCGCAATCGTGCGCGTGGACGAGCGGAATGCCGTGCGCATCGTCGGCGCCATCCACATGAGCGTCACCGGCACGGTCACCCAGGACGAGGATGTGATTCCAGCCAAAGTCGACGTTCTGCCCGGCAAGCACTGGCTGCGCATCCAGCCGCAGCAGACGCTGACCATCGGCGAGTATGCGCTGGTGGAAGTCATCTCCGCCTCGGAGATCAACCAGTCGGTCTGGGACTTCCGCTTCGACCCGCAGTTGGGGGACAACGCGGGGTCGATTGGGCCGATATTGAAATGATGGGCGCGTTAAGCGGCCTCTGGCGATTTTGCGCGCGCAAACTTCTGGCGGCGTTTTTCCCACTCGTCGCTGGAGAAGAAGCGCGGGCCCACCTCGATGAGGCGCGGAATCATATTGAAGACTGCTATGCGGCTCCAGGGACGGCCATCTCTCATGCGAAAGCCTTTCTCATTCAGGTCGCTGACGATGCCGGAATAGGAAAAGTCCTGCACCAGCAACTCCATCATGAGCATAAGCGCCTGATGCTCGGCGGGATGGACCTCCAGCCGGCTGCAGTCGTCTGAGATGCGGAGGCCGTAGGGGATATCTTCGTTGAATGCGCCTTCGGTCGGGGCTTCCTGGTCGGGCAGCTCGCGCCGCCATTCGATGGAAACCATCTGCCATCCGGTTAGGGTGCGTTGCCGGATGATGTCGGGGCTAAACGGCCCGGAAATCACATCGCGAACCCGCTCAAAATACGCCATCGCAGGCCTCCGTGAATGGTTCTTCCGGGCATACTATAGGCAATTTACGGGCCAAAGCTGGGGCTTGCCGCAACGCTCTCAAGCGGCTCACTGGCAAGGGGATAGCTACCGATCTCATGCCCCGCTTGGTCCACCGGCTGTCCGGTTTCGCGTTCCTGTGTTCGCATCCGGACAGATGCTACTCCCTCACTCCGATGCCCAGCGCCTTCATCTTGCGATAGAGGTGGCTGCGCTCCAGGCCCAGCAGTTCCGCTGCGTGGCTGATGTTGTTGCGGGCTTCTTCGATCTTCTTGAGGATGTACTCGCGCTCATAGGCGTCGCGGGCCTGTTGCAGCGTGGAGAATTCTTCCGTCGATCGCGTGCCGGCCTTGTGGGTCAATGGCGGCAGGTGCTTGCGCTCGATGCGCAGCACGCGGGGATTGAGAATGAGCACCCGCTCGATCACATTTTTCAGTTCGCGCACGTTGCCCGGCCACTGGTACTGGGCCAGAACCGCCAGCGCCTCTTCGCCGATCTCCATGCGCGGACGTCCGTATTGGCGGCCGAACTCGGCCAGAAACTCGCGTGCCAGCAGCGGAATGTCCTGCTTGCGCTCGCGCAGCGGCGGCACAAAGAACGGGACGACATTGAGCCGGTAGAAGAGGTCCTCGCGAAAGTTTCCCTTGGCGATCTCCTCTTCCAGGTCCTTGTTGGTGGAGGCAATCAGTCGCACGTCCACGCGCAGGGGCTGCGTGCCGCCGACCGGCGTAAAGAGCTGGTCGTCCAGCGCAGAGAGCACCTTGGCCTGCGTCTTGAGGCTCATGTCGCCCACTTCGTCCAGGAAGAGCGTTCCTCCGTCGGCGCGCTCCAGGGTGCCGCGCTGCTCCGTGGGACCTCCGGGCTGGGCGCTGAACCGGTAGCCGAAGAGTTCGGCCTCGATGAAGGCCTCGGGGATGGCGGCGCAGTTCAGCTCGACGAAGACACGATCGCGGCGCAGGCTCTCGGCATGGATGGCGCGGGCGATCAATTCCTTGCCGGTGCCCGACTCGCCATAGATGAGCACGCGGCCGTTGGTGGGCGCCATCAGCCGGATCTGCTGGCGCAGCGCCTTCACCGGAACGCTTTCTCCGGTGAGCACCGATCCCACGCTGAACTGGCGCTTGAATTCGATATTTTCAGTGCGCAGCCGGCGCGCCTCGACGGCATTCTTCACCACGATCAGCGTGCGGTCGAGCGAGAGCGGCTTCTCCAAAAAGTCGTATGCGCCCAGCTTGGTGGCCTTCACGGCGGCCTCGATGGTGCCGTGGCCGCTGATGATCACCACCTCCGGACGCATCTCAACGGCCAACTGGCGCATATCGGCCAGCACGTCGAGCCCGTCGCGGTCGGGAAGCCAGATGT
>JBEKZR010000255.1:0-5697 GCA_049509715.1 Occallatibacter sp.
CTTTTGTTGTGGCGGACGTCCTCCCCGTGCACCCAGAAAACCACGTCCTCGGCGATGGCGGTGGCGTGGTCGGCAACCCGCTCCAGGGCGCGGGCGATCATCAGCGCATTCAGGGCCTGTGGCGCCAGGTGGCTTTGCTCTTCCATCACCTTGGTCAGCGCTTTGTAGGCGGCGCGGTTCATGACGTCCACGGCGTCGTCCATGGCCAGCACCGAGCGGGCCAACTCGGCGTCGGCCTCGATGAACGATTGCAGGCTCTTGCGCACCATTTCGGAGGCCAGCGACGCCATGCGCGGTATGTCGACGGGCAGATCGACCTGGGCCATCCGCTCCATGGCCCGCACCCGGTCGCTGATGTTCTTGGCCGCATCGCCCACGCGCTCCAGATCGGCGTTGATCTTGATCACCGCCAGAATGAAGCGCAGATCAATGGCCATGGGCTGCTCCATGGCCAGCAGGTCAAGCGCCGCCTGGTCGATCTCCCGCTCCATCCGGTTGATGGCGATCTCGCTCCGGCTAACCAGGTCGCAGATCGACAGGTCGCGCACGCGATAAGCTTCGATGGCGCGCTGAATGGCCTGCTCGGCAAGGCCCGCCATCACCAGCAGTTGTTCTTTCAATTCGTCGAGGCTTTGCTGAAAGCGTATGCGCGTCATCCGAACCTGCCTGTAATGTAATCCTCAGTGCGTTTGTCGCTGGGGTTGGTGAAGATCTTGTGGGTGAAGTCGAACTCCACCATCCTGCCGTTCAAAAAGAAGCCCGTCTTTTCCGCCACGCGGGCTGCCTGCTGCATGTTGTGAGTCACAATCACAATAGTGTACTGCGATTTCAACTGGAAGATCAGGTCCTCGATCTTGGAGGTGGAAACCGGGTCCAGCGCCGAGCACGGTTCGTCCATCAGAAGCACCTCGGGGTCCACGGCCAAGGCGCGCGCAATGCACAGTCGCTGCTGCTGCCCGCCGCTGAGGCTAGCTCCCGACTTCTTCTTCAGGTCATCCTTCGCTTCATCCCACAGGGCCGCGTGCTTGAGCGATTTTTCCACAATCTCGTCCAGCACCTGACGGTGGCTATATCCATTCAACTTGAGCCCCGCGCACACGTTGTCGTAAATCGACATTGTGGGAAAAGGATTGGGCCGCTGGAAGACCATCCCCACGCGCCGCCTGATCTCCACCGGCTTGCAATCCTTGTAAATGTCCAGTTCGCCGATGCGTACCGTGCCCGTCACGCGCGCGATAGGATTCGTCTCGTGCATGCGGTTCAGGCAGCGCACAAAGGTGCTCTTGCCGCAGCCCGAAGGACCGATCAGCGCCGTCGCATGGTTGCCTGGCATGTTCAGATTGATGTCCTGCAGGCTGTGATTGGTCCCATACCACGCATTCAGGTTGACTACCTCGATGCCGACGCCCACTTAGCTCGCTCCCTTCAAGACGCCGCGGCTGGTCACGTAACGCACCAGGGAAACCGCAGTCACAATCAATACAATTAAAACCAGAGCCCCCGCCCACGCCAGCCGGTGCCAATCTTCGTAGGGAGACTGCGCATACACCCAGATCTGCAGCGGAAGAGCGGCGATCGGCTGATTCAGGCTGGTGCTCCAAAAGGAATTGCCGAGCGCAGTGAAGATAAGCGGCGCGGTCTCGCCGGCCACGCGGGCAAAGGCCAGCATGCAGCCCGTGATAATCCCCGGCGAAGCCGTCCTGACGGTGATCGATAGTACAGACCTCCAGTTGGGTACGCCCAGTGCGAGAGCCGCCTCCCGCACGGCGTGCGGCACCATCAGCAGCATCTCTTCCGTGGTGCGGCAGACCGTCGGTATCATCATGATCCCCAGCGCCACCCCGCCCGAGAAAGCCGAAAAGTGGTTTTGCGGAATCACGATCAGTGCGTAGATCGCAATCCCCATCACAATCGATGGAACCCCGTTCAGCACATCGGCGGTAAACCGAATTGCATTGGCCAGCCTGGTTCCTCGCCCATACTCAGCCAGAAAGATACCCCCGCTGATGCCCACCGGAACGCCGATGAGGCTGGCAATCCCAAGCAGAATCGCAGAGCCGACAATTGCGTTGGCCATGCCCCCGCCCGATTCGCCCACCGGCTTGGGAATCTGCGTGAAGAAGGACAGGCTAAGCGAACTGGCGCCCTTGTAAATCAAATAGACAAAGATAGCTACAAGTGGAACAACCACCAGCACCGTCGCCAGCACCGCCAACCCCGTGACAGCGCCATCGGTAAGCTCTCTGAACTTGGACCGTAGTTGGTTCTTTCCCGCCTTCACTCGCAGCTCCCCTAGTCCCATTGCTCAGTTAACCCGCGCCGGCGCGCCCCGCGTAACCGCCCACACCAGCAACTGAGCCAGCGCGTTTACCACAATCGTCACAAGAAACAGAGCCAGTCCAATCTCGATCAATGCACTGAGATGCAGATTGTCTGAGGCCTCGCTGAACTGATTCGCAATCACCGACGCCATCGAATTGCCATTCGAGAGCAGCGAGCGGTGAATCTCAATACTGTTGCCGACCACCATGGTAACCGCCATGGTTTCGCCCAGTGCCCGCCCAAGGCCGAGAATAATGGCGCCGACAATGCCGATACGCGCATTCCGCAGCACGCCCATGCGGATCATCTCCCAGCGCGTCGCCCCCAACGCCAGCACCGCCTCGCGCTGCGAGTGCGGCACCGCCGTCATCACCTCCCGCGTCAGCGAGGAGATAATCGGCAGGACCATGATGGCCAGAATCACACCCGCAGAAAAGAAGCCTAATCCGGTCAAATTGTCGTCGCTGAAGAGGCCAGTCCAGCCCAGAAGCTGCACCAGCCACGGATTCACATGCTCCCGCATCAGCGGCACCAGAACGAAATAGGCCCACAACCCATAGATCACGCTGGGGATCGCCGCCAGCAGTTCAGTCAGGAAGGACAGCGGCGCACGTAGCACGCCGGGGCACATCTCGGTCAGGAAAATCGCTACGCCAATCGCCAGCGGAACCGCCATCAGCAACGCAAGAAACGACGTAACCAGCGTTCCATACACAAACGGCAGAGCGCTGAACTGTCCGTTCACCGGATCCCAATAGTTGGGCTGCGGCAGGTTAGAGTTCATGATGGCTTTGAAGACAGTGCCGAAGTTGAATCCGGCCGGCCAGGAGAAGAAAGCAAGGCCGAACTTGTTCCAGCTCAGTTGCGAGCCCTTCACCAATTGAACTGCGATCAACGCGACAATTCCGAAGATGCTCAGCGCGCACAACGCCATGAGCCACTGAAATCCCCGGTCTGCCATCGCGGAGTTGCCGCGCGCCAGCAGGAAGGTGCGAATGGCTGAAAACTCGACCGTGCCCGCCTCCGCAGGTTGCTGCCCGCCAGCAGGACTTGGTTCCGGCTGAAGTTGAGCTTGGGAGATGCGAATCTCAGGCACGTTAGCAATCACCTAAGATAGGCTACCGGCGCTATATGAATGGCAGGTTACAACGCTGCAAAATCAAGCGCATACGAGTGGAAAACTCCGCTTTCAGAAGGCCCCGGCCGCCCATTTCCCGTCCACTCGGGGCCTCGACCCGCAAATCTGGCCATTCTGAGACCAGGAAAATACGGTCCCGGCGCCCACGGCAGCGCCTTTTCCCCCACAAATCCTCCCCACACGCAACGAAGGATGGAATCATCCCCTCCATCGCTTTCATTTTCCTTTAAGCTGGAGAACTGGAAACCCGAAGGCCTGATCTCATGCGCGCAGCTTTGACCGTTTTCGTCCTCGCCCTCTCCACCCTCGCCCTTCAAGCCCAAACCGGCCCTCTGAACGCAGCCCCGCCCGACCCTCCTCACCGCGAGTGGAAGGCTTCGTGGATCACACACCCCACCGCCCCGTTGCGCGATCCCGTGGTGCTGCACTTCCGGCGAACCCTTGCGCTGGCCGCTGTTCCCGCCACTTACCCGGTTCGCGTCAGCGCCGACAACCGCTTCGTGCTTTTCGTGAACGGCCATCGTGTCGGCGACGGCCCGGCTCGCGGAGACCTGGCCCACTGGCGTTACGAGCGCTTCGATCTGGCCCCGTTTCTTCAGCCCGGCCAGAACCTCATCACCGCAACCGTCTGGAACTTCGGCGTCTATGCGCCACTGGCGCAGATGACTGACCGCACGGCCTTTCTGCTGGAAAGCGAGGCTACGGGCGCAGCTGCCATCAGCACTCCCGAGGGCTGGCTGGTCGAGATCGAGTCCGGCCAGCGCCCGCTGCCCCGCGTCGTCAACGGCTTCTGGGAGTACATGGCCGCCGGGACCGGCGAAGAGATCGACGGAGCGCGTTATGACTGGAGCTGGAACGACCCTGCCGCCGCAGGCTCATCCTGGCTTCCCGCCGCCTCGCCCATCCGCGAAAGCATTTATCCAACCTCCAACAAGGCCCACTCGGCGGATGTGGCTGGCGACAATTCGTGGGGTCTGGTGCCGGATGAGCTGCCGCAGATGGAGTACACGCCCATAGGCACCGCCGGGATGTTGGTTAGTTTTGGTTTCACTCAGATGAAAGAGCCTGAAATTGGGCAGTTAAAGAACGATCACCAGGACGCAGGAGTTTTTTTGGATTTCCCATTTTCTCCCTTCACGTTTGCCCCATTTACCCACGTTGACATCATCCTCGACGGTCGGGCCCTCACCACGGCCTATCCGCTGCTCACCGTCTCCGGCGGCAAAGGCGCGCGCATCCGCCTAACTTACGCCGAAGCCCTCTATGACAAGGACCAGCACAAGGGTGACCGCGACGAAGTCGCCGGCCGCGAAGCCCTCGGCCTCTCAGACCTCTTCCTGCCAGACGGCGGCCAGCACCGCGTTTTTGAGCCCCTCTGGTGGCGCACCTGGCGTTACCTTGACCTGGAAATCGACACCGGCGCCGACCCGCTCACCGTAGAATCCCTCACCGCCAACTTCACCGCCTATCCCTTTGAGGAACCTGCCGCACTCGACGTCGGCGATCCGGAGCTGGACAAAATCTGGGAGATCAGTTGGCGCACCGCCCGGCTCGACGCACATGAAACGTACATGGACACGCCCTACTATGAGCAGTTTCAGTACGTTGGCGACACGCGCATCCAGGCGCTCATCTCCTACGCCGTAGCTGGCGACGACCGGCTGGCGCGCCAAGCCATTGCAGCCTTCGACCAATCGCGCACCGCCGACGGCCTCACCATGAGCCGCTATCCCAGTTCGCTGCCGCAAATCATTCCCACCTTTTCGCTGCTCTGGATTGGCATGGTCCATGACTATTGGCTCTACCGGCCCGATCCCGAGCCGGCCCGCGCAACACTTCCCGGAACCCGCGCCGTCCTCGCCTGGTTCGCCACGCACGAGCAGCCCGACGGGCTGCTCCAGAAATTGCCTTGGTGGAGCTTCGTCGACTGGGTCCCCTCTGGCGAGATTCCCACCTACGACGCGAACCACGAGTCCTGCGTCACCACGCTCGAATACCTGGGAGCCCTGAAGGATGCGGCCGATCTCGAAGAAAGCCTTGGCGACCCGCTCCTGGCCGCTCGCTACCAGGCCCGCGGCGCGCACGTGCGCGACGGCCTCTTCAACAAATGCTGGAACGCCCAGCGCGGCCTCGTTGCCGACAACCCCGATCAGAAGAACTTCAGCCAGCAGGCCAACATTCTGGCGGTTCTCTACGACGTGGTTCCCAAGGACCGCCAGCAGGAACTCCTGCGCCGG
>JBEKZR010000256.1:0-5696 GCA_049509715.1 Occallatibacter sp.
CTCGATCACCACGCCGGTGTAGGCCTCGGGCACGTCGATGGTCAGGTGCTCCACCGGCTCCATGCGCGCGCCGTCCACGGTTTTGGTGACGATCTCCGGGCGGCCAGCCATCAGCTCGAAGCTCTCCCGGCGCATCATCTCAATCAAAATCGCCAGTTGCAGCTCGCCCCGGCCCAGCACCTTGAAGCTGTCCGGCGAGCCGGTCTCTTCCACGCGAATGCTGACGTTGGTGAGCAGCTCTTTTTCCAGGCGCTCGCGCAGGTTGCGGCTGGTCACGTACTGGCCCTCGCGCCCCGCAAACGGCGAGTTGTTGACGCTGAACTGAATGGCAATGGTCGGCTCGTCGATGACGATCAGAGGCAGCGGCGACGGGTTTTCGACGCTGGTGATGGTCTCGCCGATGGTGATGCCTTCGACGCCGGCCACGGCCACAATGTCGCCCATGGTGGTCTCGGAAATCTCCGTGCGCTTGAGGCCACTGAAGGTGAACAGCTTCGTAATGCGCGTCTTCATCAGGCTGCCGTCGCGCTTGGAGATGGTCACGTCGTCGCCGAAGTGCAGCGTGCCCTGGAAGACGCGGCAGATAGCGATGCGGCCAAAATAATCCGAGTAATCCAGATTGGTGACCAGAATCTGCAAGGTGCCGTCGGGGTCGCCGGTAGCCGCGGGAATCGTGGAGACGATGGTCTCGAAGAGCGGCTGCAGGTTCACTCCCGGATTGGCCAGATCGAGGGTCGCCGTGCCCTGCTTGGCCACCGCGTAGAGCACCGGAAAATCCAGTTGGCTCTCGTCCGCATCCAGGTCGATGAAGAGGTCGTAGATCTCGTTCAGGACCTCCTGGGGCCGCGCGTCGGGCCGGTCAATCTTGTTGATGACCACGATGGGCAGCAGTTTGGCCTCCAGAGCCTTAGCCAGCACGTAGCGCGTCTGGGGCAGCGGACCCTCGGCGGCATCGACGAGGAGCATCACGCCATCCACCATTTTGAGGGCGCGTTCCACCTCGCCGCCAAAATCGGCGTGCCCCGGCGTGTCGACGATGTTGATCTTGCCGCCGGCAAAATTGATGGCCGTGTTCTTGGCCAGGATGGTGATGCCGCGCTCCCGCTCCAGCTCGTTGGAGTCCATCACCCGGTCGGCCACCTGCTCGTTGGCGCGGAAGGTGCCGGACTGGCGCAGCATGGCGTCCACCAGCGTGGTCTTTCCGTGGTCTACATGGGCAATGATGGCGATATTGCGTATCGTCTGGGCCACAGGGAGGCTTTTCCTTCTGTTGGGTTCGGCCAAAGAGGCCATGAGATTGGGGCGCCAAGGTGGCGAAGCGCCGCGCAGCGCGGCAATTTCCATTCTACCAGCGCAATGGGCGCCAGATCGCCACGCCAAGCTGCGGCGTTGCGATGGCCGGGCCTTTCAAAGCAGGCTGCAGGCCACCGGATGGTGTCAGTGGGACGGCGGCACGAATTCCGATGGCAGGGCCGAGCCCTCGCTGAAGAAGAACTGCTCCATCTGCTCGACCAGAAACTGCTGCGCCTGCGGGGTCCAGGGCTGGAGCCGGTACTCGTTCAGCAGCATCTTCTGCCGGTCCACCCACTCGGCCCAGGCCGCCTTGGAGACGTTCTTGAAGATCTTTTCAGCGAACTCCGAGTCGAAGGGCGGTTCGTCCAGGCCCTCCATCTCCTTCTTGTAGCGAACGCAAAATACCGTATGTGCCATGATGAACGCCCCCAAACCCCATTGTATTGGATGGGGTGCAATCCAGCCGCCGTGGTTGCCTGCTTCCGCTCCCCAGCCGAAAAAAGCTCGCCTCGTAGCGGAGCGGCCGCGTTGGAAACCTCCTCAACAACGGTCCGGAGTTACTGGAGTAATTCCAACCTGTCCGATTCACTCCAATGGGCCGCCCATTCCCTTGGCGCTTGCCCTTGCTCCCAGCGTTTCCCGGCTGTGGACAACGGTCCGTGCCCTCTCGCAGAAATCCCACTTGACAATTCAGCTTTTCAGGGCTTTTCTTATCTTGTTCCAATTTCACGCCCAACTTGCGCATCGGCCCCCCGGAATAGCGCCCTTTTTGCTCGCCCGGGCTTGAGCGCGATGCATCAGGTTCGGCGGTTGAGTCTCAATCCCAAAGGAGCTACCGTGTCTGAAACCAATCCGTCTGGCCTCTCCGACAATGCCGCATCCGCAATCGCCTACATCACGTTCGTTCCGGCGATCGTTTTCCTGGTGATGCCGCCATATAACACGAGTCCCAACGTGCGCTTCCACTCCTGGCAGTCCATCTTCCTCAACATTGCGGCCATCGTCGTCTGCATCGCACTCAGTATTGTCTTTGCAGTTGTATGGGCAATCTTGCCTTTTGGCTTCTATGCGATCGGCCATTTGATCTGGCTGCTGATCGACCTTGGGTTTTTCATCCTCTGGCTTGTGTGCATACTCAGAGCCCTCAACGGCGTGCGCTTCAAGCTGCCGATTATTGGCGCCCTGGCAGAGAAGCAAGCAGGAGTTTAGCCGGCGATTACTCGCTGTAAATGGCGCTGCGGACCGGCAAACCTCAGCGCCGCTGGCCCTTCTTGCCGGGCTTTTTTCTCGCGTTGAACGATCGCGCCGGCGGGGCGTGGGCGTTCTTCTTTGCCTTGGGGCGGGGGCTTGCCGGCATTCTTACCGGATAGCGGCAGGTCTTCCTCCACAATCGAGAGCTGGAGTTTGCGTTCCTGGGCCAGGATGCGGTCCAGGATCACCTGCGCGCGGTCGCCGGCGCGGAAGCGGCGGCCGGTGCGCTCGCCGTGGGTATTCTCGCGCCAGGTCCAGCGGTCGCCGCGCAGCGTGTCGATGGGCGCCAGCCCTTCCATCTCCTTCTTGCAGCGAACGCAAAAAACCGCATGTAGATCCGTCAACTCCCGGTCCCATTGCGGGGGACCGGGCGTGTCGCGCCGCTTGTTGGCTTTTTGATTTCCCCGGCGCAATTTCTCCTTGACAAAGGCGCGTACAAACGCTCTCCTTATCTCGACTCAAAGCCGCGCCTTTTGCCGTCTCGTACTGCGAACGCTTTCGCGGGAAAGGATTGGCGAGCGCGGAGCATTCGTAGTTCCGAGTTCAGTCTCGACACGAAAGGAACACCATGTCTGAATCCAAGCCATCGGGTTTTTCTGACAACGCCATCGGCGCCATCGCTTACATCACATTCGTTCCGGCCGTCGCCTTCCTGGTCCTCAGACCCTACAACAAGAGCTCCTATGTGCGCTTCCACGCATGGCAGTCCATCCTCCTCTCTTGCGCGTTTTATGTCGTTACCACCGTGCTGGGCTTGGTTTTTGGGTGGTTCTTTGCCACGGCGGGATACTCCTATCTGACCGTCACTTGGATCGTTTGGGCGTGTTGGTTTCTTCTATGGATATTCTGCGCCATCAAGGCCCTCAACGGAAAGCGGATCATGCTGCCCATTCTTGGCGCCCTTGCCGAAAAGCAGGCAGCGGACTAGCCTCATCGCTTCACCTCGAGCGGCGCAGCGGTAGACCTGAGCGCCGCTTGCCCATCTTCCCGGGCTTTTTTCTCGCGTTGAACGATCGCGCCGGCGAGGCGTGGGCCTTCTTCTTCGCCTTCCATTCTGGCGCGGCGTCGTCCTTGCGCTTGCCTTTCTTTGGCCGGGGCGGGGACTTGCCGGCTTTCTTGCCGGTCAGCGGCAAGCCCTCTTCCACAATCGAGAATTGCAGCTTGCGCTCCTGCGCCAGGATGCGGTCCAGGATCACTTGCGCGCGGTCCCCGGCGCGGAAGCGGCGGCCGGTGCGCTCGCCAATAATCTCGTGGGTGTTCTCGCGCCAGGTGTAGCGGTCGCCGCGCAGCGAATCGATGGGCACCAGCCCCTCGACAAACAGGTCGGTCAATTCGACAAAGAGGCCGAACTTGGCCGGATTCAGCACCAGCGCGGCAAACTCCTCGCCGACGCGATCCTGCATGAAGCGCACCTTCTTCCACTCCACCAGTTCGCGCTCGGCCTCGGCGGCGCGGCGCTCGGTCTGACTGCTCTCCTCGGCAATCTGGGCCAGTTCGGCTTCGGGGATGGCGGGCTCAATAGGGAATCCCGATCCCACCTTAGGCGCGGTGGCGCTGCGCCGAAGGTGGGGCACCCTGATTGTTGGTAGCCCTTCGTTGGGGTGCGTCCAGGGCGAACTGTGGCGGCCCTCGGCTACGGCGCCCTCGCCGCGGACGCCCTCCCGCAGCAGCGTTTTGGCGATGCGGTGCACAATCAGGTCCGGATAGCGGCGAATGGGCGAGGTGAAGTGCGTATACGTGGGCGCGGCCAGCGCAAAGTGGCCCTCGTTGATCTCGGAGTAGCGCGCCTGCTTGAGCGAGCGCAGCATCAGGTAGCTCAGAATCCGCTCCTCCGGCTTGCCCTCGATCTTGGCGGCCAGTTCTTGATACATGCGCGGCGTAACGGGAATGTCCTCGGGCACCTCGTGCATGCGGGGATTGCGGCCGCGGCCGTGGGCGTCGCGCCGCTCCCCGCGCGTCTGGATGCGCTTGACGGGCAGAGCGCCGAGGCCCAGCGAGTAGCCGAAGCTGGCGGCCAGCTCCTCAAACTGGACCACGCGGCGCGGGTCGGGTTTCTCGTGGATGCGGTAGAGCGAGGGTACGCCGAGGTCTTCCAGCCAGGTGGCTACACATTCGTTGGCCGCCAGCATAAACTCCTCGATCAGCCGGTTGGCCCAGGTGCGCTCGGACTTGGTCACGCCGCGCATCTGGCCCCGCTCGTCGAACTCGATGACCGGCTCGGGCAGGTCGAAGTCGATCGAGCCTCGCTCCTCGCGGCGCTTGTTCATCAGAACCGCCAGCTTGCGCATCCGCTCGAAATCGGGGCGCTTCCGCGCTTCCTCCTCTTGGTTGAGAATTTCGCTTTGGCCAAGGATTTCGGTCACTTCGGTGTAAGTCATCCTCGCGGCCGAGCGGATCACGCCTTCGACGATTTCATAGCTCTCGATGCGGCCGGTCGAATCGAGTTGCATGATGCAGCTCAACACCAGCCGGTCTTCGCCGGGGCGCAGGCTGCAGATGTCCGTCGAAAGCTCCCGCGGCAGCATGGGAATGGCGCGGTCGGGGAAGTAGACGCTGGTTCCTCTGAGCCGCGCCTCCAGGTCGAGATCCGTCCCCGCCCTCACATATTCGGCCACGTCGGCAATATGCACCTGAAGCTCGTAGCCGGCGCCGTGGGCGCGTTCACTCACCAAAACGGCATCGTCAAAATCGCGAGCCGTCTCGCCGTCGATGGTGACTATGGGCAGGCCGCGAAAATCTCGGCGACGCGAAACCTCGGAGCGGTCCAGATGCGCCACGGCGCGCGCCTCGGCCAGCACCTTGTCCGGAAATACCCGCGGCAACTGGTGCTTGCGGATCATCATCTCCACATCCACGCCGAAGTCTTCGGGATCGCCAAGGACTTCGATGACGCGACCGACTGGAGGCCTCGTCGGCGTCGGCCAACTGGTGATTTCCACATCGACGACCAAGCCTTCCAGGTCGTCGTGCACTGCGCCAGCCATGGCTTCGCTGCCGAGGACGCGGTGGGGTGTTGCTTCACTGACCGGGGGCAATTCAGCTCCGTCAGGAATCAGAATCGGCTGCGTCATCCGCTCGTCGAAGGGGACGACCGAATGGCCCTGTGAGCGATCTGATCGCGCATAGTGAAAGACGCCGACCACGGTGGGATT
>JBEKZR010000257.1:0-5693 GCA_049509715.1 Occallatibacter sp.
GTGGGGATGGATGGAGAAGATCCGGCAGTGGACACTCCAGCGGTCCGCGCCGGCCTGCTGAAAGAGGCAACGGACCTGGCCGCCCACGCAGATGTGGCCGTGGTCGTCGTGGGACGCTACCCGAAGCTGGAAGGCGAGGGCTTCGATGTGGCGACGATGGACCTGCCGGCCGGCCAGGATGAGCTGATTCAGGCCGTCGAACAAGCCAATCCCCGCACCATCGTTGTTTTGAATACCGGCGACCCGGTCACCATGAGCAAGTGGATCGGCCAGACGCCGGCGCTTTTGGATATGTGGTACGGCGGTCAGGAAGGCGGCCATGCGCTGGCCTCGATTCTCTTTGGCGACGCCAACCCGTCGGGCAAGCTGCCGGTCTCGTTCCCCAAGGAGTGGGAAGATTCGCCGGCCTACGGCCACTATCCCGGCGAAAATCTCAAAGTGGATTACGCCGAAGGGATTTATGTCGGATATCGCTACTTCGACACGAAGAATGTTGAGCCGTTGTTTCCGTTTGGCTTCGGGCTGAGTTACACGAAATTCGAGTACAGCGGGCTGACGGTGACGCCTTACATCAGCGCGGGGAAGGCGGGTCTCACCGGAGCCGTGGTCAGCCTTAAGGTGCGCAACGCCGGCTCGCGCGCAGGAGCGGAGGTGGTCGAGCTTTACGTGCACGACGGCCACGCGAAGATCGACCGGCCGGCGCATGAGCTGAAGGGATTCAAGCGCGTCGAGCTGAAGCCGGGCGAGTCGCAGACCGTAGCCTTTACGCTGGGCCGCGGGGCGCTCTCGTACTGGAGCCCGGAGAAGAATGCCTGGACAGCCGATCCCGGCACATTCGAGATTCAGCTGGGAGCGTCGTCGCGCGACATCCGTCTGCGCGCGCCGCTGGTACTGACGAAGTAATCCTGTTACCGCGCCGGTTCGTAGGGCTCGATGCGCAGCATGTCCGACAGAATTCCCCGCTCCTCGGGGCTGAAGACGCCCTGGTAGCGGGCGGAGTTGAGCACCGTCTGGCGCTGATTCAGGGGAACCGCACGCAGGTCGCGGAATGCGCTCCCCATCACAGCCCGGCGGTCCGCCGGCAGAGCGTTCAGGCGGCGCGCGGAGAAGTTAACCTGCAACTGTTCCTGGGGCGACAGACGTTCGATCATCTCCGCGCGGGCCAGCCGGCGCTGACGCTGCTCCTCGGGCATCTGGTTTACCTGGTGCAATTGCCGCACCACGCGCTGCTGGTCGGCGGGGTTGAGGCGCTTGAAGCTGGGGTCGTTGCGCAGCATCCGCTCCTGCTCCTGTGCGGGAATATTGCGGTGCTGATTGAGCCAGTCGCCCAGATGTCCGGGAGGGGAATAACCGGGAGAGGCATTGCCGGGATACGCGGGCCGCTGATAGCCCTGACCCTGATAGGGAGAACCGGGATAAACGGGACGCGGCGCAACCGTGGGATAGCCGGGCGCTGGACGCGGCGCCCTATTTGCTTGCGGCCGGCCCTGGGTTTGCGGAGCAGGCCGGCCCTGGTACTGGGGTCTATTCGGCTGAGGCGGGGCGGACTGAGGCCGGGGTGCGGAAGCGTGTGCGGCCGGCGCGGGCGCGGAACGGTGCGCAGGCGCGCTCGCGTGCTGGCCGCGAGCCCAGGCCGTAGGCACGCACAGAACCGCAACAACCGCTGCCAAAGCCGCGCGGTGCATGCGTCCCGGATTGTATTCCCCGCTCATAGTCTCTTCCGGCTCTCGCCCTACCCCAGCGATGAAGATCCCGCGGCTGCGGGCTGGGAACCCCGCCGCCGCACTACGCCAACAATCTCGAGCTAATCCCCGTTTTGGTCGGTTGTTGACATCGCCTCCAACTGATCGAGCAATTGGGCGTTGTTATCCAGCGTTTGCAAATCGTGCACTACGGCGGCTTGTGGTGCAGTCGTGGCTGACTGCTCCCAGTCGTTCATGCCCAAATACGCTCCGCCGCCGAGCAGCAGCACCACGGTCAGCGCCATGGCCGCCAGCGGACGAACATGCATCGCCGGCCCGTAAGTGAGGCTGGCGCGCAGCCGGGCAACCCAGCTTGCAGGCCAGTTGGCCGGAGCAGCCTCGCGCTCCTCCCGCATACGCGCGTCCAGCCGGCTTAAAAAGTACGGGCTCGGCTCCGGACCCTCCCAGGTATCCAACAGGGCCATGGTCGCGCGCAGCTCCGCCAGTTCGTTGCGACAGCGGCCGCACTCCGCCACATGAGCTTGAACCTTGGCAGGCGCCGCGTCCGGATCGAGTAGCAGGTCCGCCAGCTTCGATTCCATTCCGGTGCAATCGTTCTTCATTCGTTCCTTGGGCATCCGTTCCATGGTTACCACCCCACTCCCCGCCGGTCGAATCCGGCGTCTTTCCACTTACACAAAATCCCTTAACCTGTCCCGCAGCGTCTGGTAGGCGCGGAAGAGCAGCGACTTGGTAGCCGACTCGCTCAACTTGAGCACCTCCCCGATCTCCCGGTAATCCATCCCCTGGTACTTGTGCATCAGCACCGCCATCCTTTGCCGCTCGGGCAGGGCCATCACATGTTTGCGAATGGCCGCCATCCGTTCATCGCGCATCAGCCGCTGCTCCGCCGAAGGTTCATCGCCGGCCACGTCCGGCGTGGCGCCGGTTTTCTCATCCGGAGCGTCCAGATAGAGGGTCTGCGTCGCCCGCTCGCGCCGATTGTCGCGCGCGTGGTTCACCGCCAGGTTGGTTGCGATCCGGTAAAGCCAGGTGGTGAACTTGGCCTCGGCCCGATAGCTCTGGCGCGAACGGTAGACGCGCAGAAACACCTCCTGCGCCAGCTCTTCCGCAATGGCCTGGTTGCGAACCATGCGGAAGAGAAAGTGAATCATGGGCCAGTGGTATTTTTCCACCAGATAGTTGAAGCCGGATTCATCGCCCGCGGCTACGCGCAGCATGATGGCTGCGTCGCCCGCGGGTTCCTGGCCCGCATGCGAACCCGCATTCGTCTCCGCTCTTGAGTCCGGCCGCGGAGCCGCGCCCGCTCCCAGAACCGGGTTGTCCAGGACAAGGGTCGCCATATCTTCTTGAACCCCATCCGCGCCGGAAGGTTGCGCCCCATGTGCGATTTCACACGCAGTTTCAGGGCTGGAATCTCCGCTTGCGCTCTCGTTCGGGCACTCGCTGGGCCGGGAGCCGGAGGGCCGGATCGAGGACTGGGCCAGCGAGGACGGAAAACCCGAGCCGACTGGGCCCGAACCGCCGAAGCCGGCGCCGGCCAGGGCCGGACTCGACCGGGCCGGACCGGACAGACGAGAGTCAAGGTCGAGGCGGCCGAGGCCTGGAACAGGATGCAGTGCCGACTCCCCGCCGGGGGGAAGACCGGTTGCGTGGCGGATCGATCTGGCTCCAAAACGCATGGGCGGATTCGCGCGGGCTGGACTGGGTCCAAAGGGCAGCCCCCGAGTCCATGCAAGGGTTGGCCTTGAAAGCGCCGCTGGTGTTACTCTAACCTAGAGTCTGCCACGAATTATAGGGCGGCAGCGACGGGAGCTAATTCTTCTCAGTTCGAGGAATGAGGAGTGACGCATACCGGGTGTCTGCTAGCGACGATTGACGACGAAATGAGGAGAATTGGCCCCGTCCCTCCGGGTTGCGGAGAAAATCCGGCCCTACTTCATTCTCGTCCTCGACGGTGGACCCGCCATAGTCTTCGGACTCGGCTTCGTCTGGCCGGATTTTCACTCGCATCGCTGTCCGCCCTATAATTCATGTCAGACTCTGTGGTATGCCCCGCTGGCGCGCCCTTCGCCAGCCTTCTTTGGGGCGGTTAGCTCAGTCGGTTAGAGCGCCTGCTTCACACGCAGGAGGTCGCAGGTTCGAGTCCCGCACCGCCCACCATGCCCCCCTCTAAATCCAATCAGTCCACAAGCGTACCCGAAGTCAGTCCTCCGAACGGGTAAAATCCAGAAGTGCAAGATTCGCAAGTTCAAGGCCGAGGCGCGGGAGTTGCAAAAAGTGGCGAACGCGGCAACGGCCTGATTCCGGCCCTGCAATCGCTTTTCTGGGCATTTGGCCGAAGATTCGAGGCTGTTGCAATGAAGAAACTTACCCTGCTTCTCGCTCTTGCGATGCTGTTGTCCGCGGCCAGCGGCGCGTCCGGTGGCGCGCCGAAGAAGACCGTGCGCCTGGCGGTCTGCCAGATTCTGGTCATCGACAGCGACCGGGAGGGCAACTTCCGGCGCATTGAATACGCGCTGGACCAGGCCGAGGCGCAACACGCCGATATCGCCCTGTTTCCCGAGTCATCGATCCTCGGCTGGGAGAATCCCGAGGCGCACCGGCTCGCCGCGCCGATTCCAGGCAAAGACAGCGACCGGATCGCGGAGTTGGCCCGGAAGCACAAGCTGATGATCGCCATCGGGTTCGACGAGAAGGACAGCGACCGGCTTTACGACTCGGCCATCCTGGTGGATAAGTCGGGAAAACTCCTGTGGAAGCACCGCAAGATCAATGTGCTGCCCGAGCTGATGACTCCGCCGTACTCGCAAGGCCGGCCGGAGGACATCGGGGTGGTGGATACGGAGTTTGGCCGCATTGCCGTTTTGATCTGCGCGGATACCTTTACGGATGCTTACCTGGAGCGCCTGAAAGCGCTCAAGCCGGATCTGATGCTGGTGCCTTACGGCTGGGCTGCTCCGAAGGAAGAATGGCCGGGGCATTCCAAGCTGCTTGAAGAGCTGGTGAAGCGGCGGGCGGCGGAGGTGCGCTGCCCGATGGCGGGTGTCGATCTGGTAGGCGAGATGACCCACGGGCCATGGCAGGGACAGACGTATGGCGGGTCGAGCTTTGTGGCCGACGGCAAGGGAAACATCCTGATGACGGCGCGCGACCGGGATATGGATCTGCGGGTGATCGAGCTTGCGGTGGGGTCAGACGCAAAATAAGAAAACCGCCCTTACCTGCACCCGAGCAGCCATAGCCGCCACAGAAGCAACCCGGCCAGTAGGAAAAAACGCTTATCCCGCGGTGATGCGGACAAGTTCGGTGTGCAGCAGCTTCGGCCCCGTTCTAGCTCGTCCCGCCTGTGCGCCTGGCCGCGTCGATCTGCTTGTCGTAGCGTCCGCGAAAGGCGTTCCAGCGGATGACGGCGATCTCCTCCAGCATCTTCATGCCGTCCTTGAGGTAGCTCATGCGGGTGCGCTCGTCGTGTGCCCAGCTTACCGGCACCTCGACAACGCGGTAGCCGCGCTGGAGGGCTATAAACAAAATCTCCGGGTCGAAGCCCCAGCGCTCGATGGTCTGGAGCCGGAAAACGGTCTGGGCGGCGGCGCGGGTGAAGGCCTTCAGGCCGCACTGGGTATCGGCAAAGGGCAGGCCCATAACGATGCGGGTGACGGCATTGAAGCAGCGGCCGAAAAATTGCCGGTAGAGCGGCTGCCGCTGGGTCTGGCGGCCGCTCTCCAGCCAGCGGGAGCCGATGGCGATGTCGGCGCCCTGAGCGATGGCGTCGAACAGGCGCTCGGCCTCCTCGATGGGCGCTGACAAGTCGGAGTCGGTGAACAAGACCGCCTCGCCCACGGCTTGCAGCATTCCGGCGCGCACGCTGTAGCCCTTGCCGCGGTTGCCGGGATTCTCGATCAGGCGGACCTCGGGCGCATGGCGGGCAAACTCCCGGACTACTTCGGCCGTCGCATCCCGCGAGCCGTCGTTGACCACGATGACCTC
>JBEKZR010000258.1:0-5693 GCA_049509715.1 Occallatibacter sp.
GGTTCCGGCCGCGACCAGCGCGTTCAGGGCCAGGGCAAGAGCCAGGGCCGCGCCGGTGATGGCCGCAGTGCGCGTGCCGCCGTCGGCCTGGATCACGTCGCAGTCCAGAATCACCGTCCGCTCGCCCAGGGCCTGCATGTCCACCACCGAACGCAGGCTGCGGCCGATCAGGCGCTGAATCTCGTGCGTCCGGCCGCCGATTTTACCGCGCTCGCTTTCGCGCGGGGTGCGGGTGACGGTGGAGCGGGGCAGCATGGAGTACTCGGCCGTGACCCAGCCGCGGCCCGCGTTGCGCAGCCAGCCCGGCACCCCCGGCTCGATGGTGGCGCAGGTCAGCACGCGGGTGTTGCCCAGCGAGACCAGCACCGAGCCTTCGGCGGTCTGGACAAAATCTGGAACGAGAGAGAGCGGGCGAAGCTGGGCGGGGCTCCTGCCGCCGGGACGGAAGAATGTGCCTGGGGCGTGCATAGGGGGATTGTACGGGAAGCGGGCCGCATTGGGAGTCATGGGAGGGGCCGGTTTCAAGACGGGAAACCCAGTTTGGCGCGGCCCGGAACAGGAATGACGACCTAACCCGATGAGAATCAATAGCTTAGTCAGACTCTTCCGAGCGGGGAAGTTCCATTTTGGAACACAATCTTCCGCAATGTTCCTGCGCGAGCGTCGAGGAATTGGACAGGAATTCCGTTCCTTATCAGGAACTTAGCCGAAGCGTTCTAGTTTGGCACGCTACGTGTATTAGAAGAGGACAGAATCCGTTGCCAGGGCAGGAACGGGAAGAGCCAAAACTGGAAGCAGCCTTTAGCTTCCAGCTGGTTTGGTGCGGGGATGGGGCTGGAAGGGTGGCGTCAAAGTCAGCAAGAAAGTTAATAGCTGGAAGCTGGCAGCTACAGGAAAGGGAGCAAGCCATGCAGCAGATGGAACAGTCGGCAGGATGGGGCGGAGCGGAGCGCAAGCGGGTGGAAGCGGTGGTGGAAACGCTGGCCATTCTGCGCGGCGAGGGCGAGACCCTGGCGGAGGTGGCGCATGACGCCAGGAACATGGTCACGGCGCTGGGGCTTTACTGCGATCTTCTGGAGGAACCGGGGGTGCTGGCGACCCCGTTTCTTCACTATGGAAGCGAGTTGAGGCTGGTCGCCGCAGCCAGCCGCCGGCTAGTGGAAAAGCTGGTGACTCTCGACACCCACGGGACTTCGGAAGCCGCTTCCTCCCCTGGCGTCCCGCGCAGCCTGGGAAGGTTGCCCGAGGAATCGACCGGCGGAGAGCGGCTTGAGCGGGCCCGGTCTGAACATTCCGGGAGCTGGGACTTGATGCCGGCCACGCCGATCGACAACCTGGCCGGAGAGCTGCGGGCCAACCGCAATCTGCTGGCCGCGCTGGCCGGGCCTTCGGTTGCCCTGACGCTGGAGATCGAGGGCGGCGCGCTGCCGGTGAGGCTGACCGGAGAGGATCTGACCAGGGTGCTGGTCAACCTGGTCAAGAACTCCGCGGAGGCCATGCCCGCGGGAGGGCGAATCGCACTGGGCCTGCACGAGTTTCATGCCGAAGCGGAAGCCGCGCCCTGGTTGGTGTTGACGGTGGATGACAGCGGACAGGGCATCCCCGCGAAGGCGCTGGAAAAGATCTTCGCGGCCGGCTATTCCACGCGGTCCAACGGGTCCTCAGCCAACACCGGAGCCGATCGAGGCTGGACGGGGGCCCATCGCGGACTGGGTCTGTCCATTATCCGTTCGATTGTGGAGACAGCGGGCGGCCGGATTCACGCCGTAAGCCGCGCCGCTCCCGGAGCATGCTTCGAGATCGAACTGCCCGTCAGGACCCGCTGAATCCGGGCCCGATCCGGCGAACCCGCCCCCCTGGCGACAGGTTGGCCGTTCGAGTGAGGAGACAGGTCCTCGCCGCTGGAGTGGAAGACCGGCGGGGAAAAAACCGGCCATGCACATTCAATGTACCCAATCACGCGTGAGGCGAATACAATGCTCGAAACAGTTCTAAACCCGAGAATCATGGAGTTTATCCCCCAACTTGTTGAACCGGCGGTGCGGCTGCACCTGTTGGTAGTGGACGCGGACACGGCGGTTCGCTCGGCCTGCGCCGAGATTGCCGCCAGCCTGGGCTATGCGGTGGAGAGCACCGGCGACCTGGGCCAGGCGCGGAGCCTGCTGCGCGGCCACGCGGCCGACATTCTGCTGGTCAACCTGCCTCCGGCAAGCAACCAGGGCCTGGAGCTGGTTTCCGAGGTCAAGCTGCTCTACCCAGAGACCTCGGTGATCGCCATGACCGCCTCGTCCTCGGTGAACGCGGCCGTGGAAGCCATGCGCTGCGGCGCCTCCGACTACCTGACCAAGCCCTTCGCCGTGGACGAGCTTTCCACGGTGCTGGACCGGGCGGCGGCGAGCCACCTGACCGACACCGCGACCCGCCAGCTGCGGGAGCGGCTGCGGCTCAGCCAGGGTCTGGGCGCCATGATCGGCCGCTCGGCGGAGATGGAAAAGCTCTACCGCATCCTTTCCAAAGTCGCCCAGAGCAGCCACCCGGTGCTGATCCTGGGCGAGAGCGGCACGGGCAAGGAACTGGTGGCCAGGACCATCCACGCCTACGGACCGAACTCGCAAAAGCCCTTCCTGCCGGTGGACTGCGGCTCGCTGGTGCCCACGCTGATCGAAAGCGAGCTCTTCGGCTACGTCCGGGGCGCCTTCACCGGAGCCAACCGCTCCAAGGACGGGCTGCTGGTCTCGGCCGAAGGGGGCACGGTCTTTCTGGATGAGATCGGCGAGCTGTCCCTGGATCTGCAGGCCAAGCTGCTGCGGACGCTTCAGGAAAAAGAGGTGCGGCCGGTCGGGGCTACCCACCGCGTGCCCATCAAAGCGCGCATCGTGGCCGCCACCAACCGTGATCTGGCGGTGATGGTGGAGAAGGGCGCCTTCCGCAAGGATCTCTTCTACCGGCTCAACGTGGTCAATCTGCGGCTGCCTTCGCTGCGCGACCGGCGCGAGGATATACCGCTGCTGGCGGCGCACTTCCTAGACCGCATCAGCCGCGAGCACGGCACCAAGTTCACGCTCAGCGACGAGGCTCTGCGCACCATGATGCGGCACGACTGGCCGGGCAACGTGAGGGAGCTGGAAAACTCGGTGGAGCGGGCCTGCGCGCTCTCTTCGGGGCCGGTGCTGCACCTGGGCGACCTGCCGACGCAGTTGCAGCAACAAGGCCTGGAGGCGCGGCGCGCCGCGACCGCTACTGGCGAGCCCTCCGGCGAGGGCGGAGCGCCGGATGTGAAGACGCTGGCCGATCTCGAGCGCCAGGCCATCCTGGGAGCCATTCGCACTCTCAACGGCGACAAGCTGCAGGCCGCCAAGCTGCTGGGCATCGGCAAGACGACGCTATACCGCAAGCTGAAGGAATACGGCATCGGGGACCCGCTTCGGGAAGAGTAGAAGAAGCAGCTATTAGCTCTTAGCTTTTAGCCTTTAGCTTCTTCCTGCTGTCGCCGGCGGCTGAGGTTATCCTCGAACGTTGATACTCGCGCAGAAGGCTAGAAGCTGAGAGCTAAAAGCTAAGAGCTAGAAGCTATGCACTGCAATGAACGGAACAAGGAGCGCGAAATGAGCATTCTGATGGTGACCGGAATCGAAGGCGCCCGCAACTGCGCTGACGTAGTGGGTGCGCAACTGGGCATGGAGGTTGAAGTGGCGGAGGGACGCAAGGCCGCGCTGGAGGCGCTGCGCCGCCGGGAGTTTTTGGCCGTGGTGGTGGATGAGACCATGGCCGAGTGCGATCCGTCCGCCGCCGAGGCCGTTTGGGACCGCTCCGGGCTGGCCATTCCGCTGCAGATCAACTTCGCGCTCTCCGGAGCGGCCCGGCTGATCCGGGAGATTCGCGCCGCCCTGCGCCGCCGCGAGCGGGAGCAGACGCTGGCCCGGCGGGCGGCGGCGGCAGCTATCGAAAGCGAGCTGAAAACCACGGTCGCCGGCCTGCTTCTGAACTCGCAGTTGGCTCTCAACGGCAGCGAAGCAGTCTCTCCCGTCGCCGACAAGCTGCGCATGGTGGCCGATCTGGCCGGCAGCCTGCGCCAGCAGTTGAACGCGCCCTTCGAGGTGCGCGGGAATACGGCCGCCTGAACCCCTGCGCCACCTGCGGTGGGGCAGCCGCCTTCGGCGCATTCTGCGCCAGACCCGGGGTCCCTGGCGCACGAACTTTGTGCGCTGGGGTGGAGATAAAGGGCGCGCCCGCTTCTGCCTACGCCGCCCGCGCGGCAGGGCGGGCCAATCAAGTTTATTGCGTTGCACGCGCATCGCCGGGGTTGAATGCCCCGGCGTTTCTTTGCGCCGCATCAATCCGGTACTACAATGGGGACGCTGGTTGCTGTTGAGCTTCCTGCTATTCAGGCCATCATGCTCGCGGCGCAGAGAAAGATGAGACAGGCATATGAGGACGTGTCCGGTTTGCGGCGCTGCCTATCCGAATCACCAAGCGATCTGCACGAAAGATGGGGCGATGCTGGTCGCAGCAAGGCGGTTCCCCCGCTGGATGCGAGAGCCGTTGGTCATCGCCCTGGCCGTCGTCGTTATAGGTGTAGGGATTTTATTCGCGTTTTATATCTCACACTCTAAAGATGAGAGGATCAAGATGGAGCAGGAGGCACGAGATAACGCCGCGCGTGAGCAGCAGCAGAGGGATCGGCAGGCACTTGAGCAATCTGCGCGGGATGAGTACGCCAGACCTACTTGGACAGATCCTGATACTGGCCTAATGTGGACGAAAAGTGAAAACAGCATGGATGTGAACTGGAAGCAGGCAACGAACTATTGCCAAGGTCTGAGATTGGCGGGTAATTTTGACTGGCGTCTTCCGACGATCGAGGAGTTGCAAGGAATTTACGATCCATATGTAGATATTCCAGGACGATGGACGACTGGCAGCTCGGTGACCTGGCATGTGAAAGGAAACCTGAGGCTCTCAGGATGGCATTGGAGTAGTTCCCGTGGAGCTGCTTCCGGAGAGGCGTGGCGCTTCTATTTTGACGTTGGGGAGCGTTACTCCAGCCGACTCGGTTTCAGCAGCCACGGACGTGCGCTGTGTGTGCGCCGTTCCGGAGAATGAAGTGGGTGATTATGAGTTAATGCTCTGCCAATCTGCGACGGACTCGCTCTGTCTCGATCTCGAGGTCGTAGGAGATGCTGGAATCTAGCTTTTGAATGAATCTCCAGTCTTTTGCCTCGTCCTCCCACTGCTTAATTTCATCTGCCTCAAGTGCACCTCTGGAATCGGCGTCGCTGATTTTTCTGGCAATGTAGTGTGCTACCTGTTCCATACCACAAAGCTTCTCCGCAATGCGCTTGGCAGTAATCCTTGCCTCCTTTTCAGTCGGAATTTCGTAGGCTGGAAGTCGTCCACAAAATTCGAAATTCCTTTTGTGAAGCTCCCGATGAAATCCATACTGAACGAAATGTTGGAGCTCATGTGCGAGCGTCATAACTCTGCCAACGGAGTCGGCGCAGGTCGTTCCGTACAGATAGATTACCTGATCGTAGACAAACGGGATTCTGCCTGTTTTGGGATCAAGAATATACTTATCAGTTTCAGGATCGCGGGCAAGGAAATGCCTCGTGATGTATTCAGGCCACTTGTCGATCGGGATTCCAAGCGTTAAAAGCATTTCCCCGTTGAGGGAAGTAAAGAAGCCCCGATTC
>JBEKZR010000259.1:0-5649 GCA_049509715.1 Occallatibacter sp.
CGCCGGCTCCTGCCCCGCGCCGCGCAGCGACGTTTGGGACCCGCCGCCTGCCGCGGTCGCCGCCGTCGGCGTATCCAGCACGAAATCCTGCCAGCGCCGCCCGCTCGCCGGCAGCGCCTGCAACTCGGCTGCGGTCACCGTAGTGGTCACCACCGGGGTCACCGGATCGACATTCTGAGAGTTTGCCCGCATGGGCCTGGGTTGGGGCTGATTCAACTCGATGGCCGCCTGCGCCGCGCCCGTCGCCGCGCTGATGGCCAACCCGCTGCCGGCAACGCCCGGCTTAACTTCCGCCTCGCCCTGTCCCGTCAACGGCAGCCCCAGCAACGGTTCCTCAGCCAACGTCGCCGTTACCACCAGCGTCACGGCCGCCGGCATCTCACGCGCCAGTTCCGCCGAGTTCCGGCCACTCATCGCCATTGGCAGCGGCAGCTCAGCCGCTAACGGCGCCGCCGCCACCGGGCTTCGCGCAGACAGGTCTTTGTCTGCGGGGTGGAGCGCCGGGGTCGCCTGCTTAATGGCCTGAACGGCTGCCTCGACAGGCGCGGACGGGGCCAGCTCAAACCGCATCGCCGCCTGCACCCGCGCCTCGTGGCCCGCAGCAACCAGGATGCCTTCCACGCGCCCCCGGCCCAGTTGCTCGCTCACGGCCTCCAGCGTGTACTCGCCTGGCTCCAGCCCGGTAAACCTGTAGGCCCCATTTTTGGTGGTAGTGGTGCGCGCCTCCGCTCCGGTGGCCTCATTCTGCGCCACCACCGTAACGCCCACCAGCGGCGCGGAGTACAAGTCCGTGACCTTGCCCGCAATCGATCCGCTCTCAGACGATTGCGCAAGAGCAGCCATAACCGCCCCTGCAACCATCAGGATCGCGGCCACAGCCAGCGGCTTCGTCAAACTCCGCCTTACCCCTGCCATCGAGACACCCGCTCGCGGCAGAACCTGGGAAAACCCGCAATATGCTTACTGCCCGGCCCGCTCTACCGGCGGGTTCTCATGCGGCTATGGTCGGCGGCGCTCATCCAAGCCCGCGTTCTGGCCGCTCCATTTTCCCAAAAATGGAGTTGCAAGCGATTCTAAGCCTGTTTCGGTAAACTTGAAAGACGGCACTTCGGATTTGGCCCCACCGGGCGGAATTGCGGCGCTATTTCCTGGTCCTTCGTCCCTGTGTCCTGGTCGTCCATGTTCATCGATGAAGCCAAAATTCGCGTCAAGGCCGGGGACGGCGGCAACGGCTGCATGGCCTTCCGCCGCGAGAAATTTGTCCCCCGCGGCGGACCCTCCGGCGGCGACGGCGGCCGCGGCGGCGACGTCATCATGGTCTCCTCGCAGCGCCACAACACACTCATTCACTTCCGCTACAACCCGGAGCACAAGGCACAGCGCGGCCAGCACGGCATGGGCTCCAACTGCTCCGGCCTCGACGGCAACTCCATCATCCTGCAAGTCCCTGTAGGCACAGCTCTTTACGACCAGGAAACCGGCGAGCTGGTCCACGACTTCTCGCAGCCGGACGAGCGTCTGGTCATCGCTAAGGGAGGCCGCGGCGGACGCGGCAACCAGCACTTTGCCACCCCCACCCATCAGGCCCCTCGCGAGCACGAACTCGGCCGCCACGGCGAGGAGCGCGCCTACCGCCTCGAACTCAAGCTTCTGGCCGACGCCGGCTTGGTCGGCTACCCCAACGCCGGCAAGTCCACGCTCATCTCCCGCATCTCCGCCGCCCGGCCCAAGATCGCCGACTACCCTTTCACCACCCTCGAACCCAACCTGGGCGTCGTCACCGTCGGCGAGGAGCCCAATGAAGAATCCTATGTCGTCGCCGACATGCCCGGCCTCATTGAAGGCGCCCATCTCGGTTCCGGCCTCGGCACCCAGTTTCTCCGCCACATCGAGCGCACCCGCCTGCTCGTCCACCTCGTCGATGTGTCGGACGCATCCGGCCGTCCCGACCCCGTCGCAGACTTCAAGGTCATTAACAAGGAGTTGGCCAGCTTCACCAGCAGCGCCAGCGATCAACCCTTGGCCAACCATCCATTAGCCAATAAGCCCATGATCGTCGCCGCCACCAAGATCGACAGCGCCAACCCCGGCAAACTCAAGAAGCTGGCGGCGCACGTGAAGCGCCGCAAGCTGGAGTTCCACGCCATCTCCGCTGTAACTGGCCAGGGCATCGAAGAGCTGAAATGGTCGCTCGCCCGCCACCTGCGAGATCGACTAGGTCACTTGCCGGAGGATAGGATAAGACGATTCACCAATGCTTCCGAGGACTGCAACAGTCCGCAGCCGCCGGTATCTGCACGAAGGGGATAAGACAACATGAAGCGATTTGTTACTGCCGTTATCGTAATCCTGTGTGGCATGAGCGCGCAGGCGCAAACGGCGAACCCGGCAACCAAGAAAGTGAACGACTGGTGGCACACGGCCTATCTCACTCAGCCACTCAACAGCCCGGACGCAAAGAAACTCCCTCTCATCTCCGTCAGCGGCAACCGCTTTGTCGATCCCGCCGGCAAGCCGGTTCTATTCCGCGGCGTCAGTATCGCCGATCCCGACAAGGTCGAGAGCCAGGGCCACTGGAACAAGGACTTCTTCGTCAAGGTCAAGGAAACCGGAGCCACGGTGGTTCGCATCCCCGTCCACCCGGCCGCATGGCGCGGGCGCGGAACCAGGAACTACCTTGCCCTGCTCGACCAAGCGGTGCAGTGGTGCACGGACCTTGGCTTGTATGTGGACATCGACTGGCACTCGATCGGCAACCTCAAACAAGGCCTGTTTCAGGACCCGATGTATGAGACAAGCCTGCCCGAGACCTTTAACTTCTGGCGCACTATCGCTGCCCATTACAACGGAAATCATACCGTCGCATTCTTCGAGTTATTCAACGAGCCGACGGTCTTCTTCGGCCGGCTCGGTTCAATGTCATGGGAAGATTGGCGCCAGATCAACGAAGATATGGTCTCGCTCATCCGCGCCTATGACAAGGAGACCATTCCGCTGGTCGCCGGGTTCGACTGGGCCTATGACCTGACTCCCCTGCGCATCAGTCCCATCCGGGCGGACAACATCGGATATGTTACCCATCCCTATCCCGTCAAGAGATCGAAGCCGTGGCCTCCCAAGTGGGAAGAGGATTTCGGCTTTGCCGCCGATCACTATCCCATCATTGCCACCGAGCTTGGTTTCGACTTAGGCGACGGCGCCAGGGAGCAGGGCATCGAGTACGGCAACGAAATTACAAGTTACCTCGAATCGAGGGGCATCAGTTGGATCGCCTGGTGCTTCGATCCGGAGTGGGGCCCGACCATGATCTCCTCGTGGAATACGTTCGGCCTCACCGATGAAGGCAAGTTTTTCACCGATGTGATGCACGCCAAAGCGGCTTCTTCATCCCCGGCAACGGGGAAATAAGCCTGCGTCGAGCGCATCTCCGGCGGTCTCTCCCAGGTCCTCCGCCGCGGCGGACGCGGGGACCCGATCCGCGGCGGACTTCATCCTAGGCTATTCTCGTCCCCTTCCCCCGTGAGGGACGGCGGCGATTGAACGGCAGCAGGTGAGAAGAAGCCGGGGAAGTGTTCAGGGCCACAGCGGCGCGAATAAGAGTCTTCAGTGCCTTCTCGTTCACCTTGTCGCCTTCGCGGAAGTCGATGGCGCGCCTCACTCGACCCTCGAGACTGGAATTGAAGAGACCTGCGGGGTCATCAAGGAAGGCGCCCCTGGCGAATGTCATCTTGACGACACTCTTGTAGGTCTCGCCGGTGCAAATCAACCCGCCGTGGGACCACACAGGCGTCTCCCACTTCCACTCCTCGACGACTTCAGGGTCGGCTTGCCTGATCAAAGCACGGAGGCGGGAAAGCATCTCTCCGCGCCAGCCGCCCAGCTCCTGGATTCTCGCGTCAATCAAACGAGATGCGGGCAGTCGAGATGCAGATTCGACTCTTTGGGAACCACTCCTTTTCATGATGAGCGCTGGCTTTCCCCCTGGGCTTCTCTTTTGGGCCTTCCTGACTGCTTACTCTGCCATATTTTTATAAACAGAACAAATCCTTAAAGGGTTTGCTCACCTTGCTCTTGCCGTGGCTTTCAATCGCCGGGCGCCCAGCCTTGACTGCCCCAAAAGACGGAGGGCTCCGCATCCTTCAGCGCACTTAGCGGAAGTGTGGACACCCATAGATTCTTGCCGGGTCGAGTTTTCTAAAGCGAGGGTGGGGGGCACCCCGCCGTCCTAGCCGTATTACTGCTGCTGACCGGCCGCCTTTTCCGCCGGTTTGGGCTTCGCCGCCTGCAACTTCGCCAGCGACTTCTCGAGGCGATGGTGGAATTGGCGCCAATTGATATTGTCTGGGCCGATCTCGGAAATGGCCGCCTTCGCCAGGCAACCGTCCTTCGTGGCCGTCAGCGCCACCTTTTGGGTGTATTGGGTCAAGTCGCCAACGACAACGAACGTTGACCTTTGCGCGAGATCGTCCATCGAAATGACTGTGTAATTGCTTGGGTTTTCCAGCGTGTCCTTCACAGCTGCCCAAAGATCGTTGCAGGAAACCGGATAGACGTCCGTTGGTTTGGCCAGTGCTGGAGCAGCAACAATCAGCACTAAAAATGACATGACAAGAAACTTGAACATTATTGTTCTCCCGGATTGCGACCGCGTACCGGAATCGAGCCCCGGACCTTAAGGCGCCTGCAACCGGGAGCGATTATACACCCGCATCCGGCCAGGATTGTGTGATGTTCAGAACCCAAAGGTGGCGCATGGCTGGCGGCACAGCCTTGACTTCCCAAAACTGAGGTACCCCGTCCTTCAGCGCACCTGAGAATTTGCGATGGGACGAGTTCCCAAGAGCAAGGGTGGGGCTACCTTCCGGTGCCTCCGACGGTCATCTTGTCCAGCTTGATAGTGGGCATGCCGACGCCGACGGGGACGGACTGGCCGTCTTTCCCGCAGGTGCCGATGCCTTCGTCGAGCTTGAGGTCATTGCCCACCATGGAGACGTATTTGAGGGCCTCGGGGCCGTTGCCGATGAGCGTGGCGTCGCGCACCGGGGCGGTGATCTTGCCGTCTTCGATGAGGTAGGCTTCGGAGGCGGAGAAGACGAATTTGCCGTTGGTAATGTCCACCTGGCCGCCGCCGAAGTTGACCGCGTAGAGTCCGCGCTTGACGCTGCGCAGAATGTCCTCGGGGGCGTCCTCGCCGGCCAACATGTAGGTGTTGGTCATGCGGGGCATGGGAATGTGCTGATAACTCTCGCGGCGGCCGGAGCCGGTGCTGGCGGCATTCATCAGCCGGGCGGAGAGCTTGTCCGTAAGGTAGCCGCGCAGGATGCCGTTTTCGATGAGGATGGTCTCCTGCGTCGCCGAGCCTTCGTCGTCGACGTTGAGCGAGCCGCGGCGGCCGGCGATAGTTCCGTTATCCACCACGGTGACTTTGGGGTTGGCTACCTGCTGGCCGATGAGCCCGGCAAAGGCGGAGGTCTTTTTGCGGTTGAAGTCGGCCTCCAGGCCGTGGCCCACCGCTTCGTGGAGCAGGATGCCGGGCCAGCCGGGACCGAGGACGACTTCCATCTCGCCCGCCGGAGCTGGGATGGCGCCGAGTTGGAGAATGGCTCCGCGGGCGGCCTCGCGGGCCAGGCCCTCCGGGCTTTTGGAGCC
>JBEKZR010000026.1:0-17412 GCA_049509715.1 Occallatibacter sp.
GCGACGGCGTCAAGCTCCACGCCGTCATCCTTAAGCCCGCCGATATCCCCGCCCCGCTCCCATTCCTCATACAGCGCACTCCCTATGGCGTGGACGGAACAAACGGAGCCTCGTTCGCCTATAGCCGTCCGGAACTGGCCCGCGCCGGCTACATCTTCATTGCCCAGGACATGCGCGGCCGCTACAAGAGCGAAGGCGAGTTCGTCATGAGCCGCCCCCTTGCCGACCACCACGATCCGAAAGCCATCGACAAGAGCACCGACGCCTGGGACACCGTGGCCTGGCTGCTCGCCAACGTTCCCGGCAACAACGGCCGCGCCGGCTTCATCGGCACCAGCTATCCCGGTTTTCTGGCCATGATGGCAGGCATCGATCCCCACCCCGCCGTCAAAGCCATCTCTCCGCAAGCCCCCATGATCGATGTCTGGATGGGCGACGACTTCTTCCACAACGGCGCATTCCGCCAATCCTACGGCTACGATTACGTCCTCTCCATGGAGTCCGGCAAGGGAGAGATCAGCGTCGATTACGGCAAAGACCAGGACGGCAAGCCCCGCGACGGCTTTGACTACTTCCTCGAGCGCGGCAGCTTTGCCGAAACCGTGAAGCGCTCCGGCGTCAAATCGCTGCTGCCCACCTGGAAGCTCTTCCTCGAACACCCCGCCTATGACAGCGTCTGGGCATCACGCGGCGTCCAGCGCTCGCTCAACGCGGTCGCCGTGCCCACCCTCACCGTGGGCGGCTACTACGACCAGGAAGACATGTTCGGCCCGCAGGAGGAATACGCCCGCCTCCAACCCCACGACGACCATCACCGGAACTTCCTCGTCCTCGGTCCCTGGCGCCACGGCTACTGGTCCTCCTCCTCCCGCCATCTCGGCAATCTCGACTACACCGAGCCTGTCGGCAAGGAGTTCCGCGCTCGCATCGAAGCCAAATTCTTCGCCCACTACCTCAAAGACGAGCCCGGCTTCGATCTGGAAAACACGGCCAGCTTTCAAACCGGCTCCAACACCTGGAAGTTCTACTCTCACTTTCCGCCCAGGGAATCCCAACCCACCAGCCTGCATCTCCAGGGCGCTGGCTTGCTCGGTTGGAGCCGCTCGACCGCCCAGGCCCAAACCAGCTACTTGAGCGACCCCGCCAACCCCGTTCCCTACCGCCATCGCCCCATTCAGCCCACCTATAGCGAGGGTTCGCAGTGGGGCAACTGGCTCACTGAAGACCAGCGCTTCGTCACCGATCGCAAAGACCTGGCCGTCTGGAAGCTGCCCGTCCTCAAGAAAGACCTCATCGTCACCGGCGAAGTCCTCGCCGACATCTACGCCTCCACCACCGGCTCCGACAACGACCTGGTCGTCAAGCTCATCGACCAGTACCCCGGCGACGCCCCCGACCCCAAAATGAGCGGTTACCAGCTCATGACCAACGAAGAAATCTTCCGTGGCCGCTACCTCGAATCGTTCGACCAGCCCAAGCCTCTGCGCCCCGGCTCCGTCCACGAGTACAGGTTCTCCCTCCACGGCGTGGACCACGTCTTCAAGGCCGGCCACACCGTCCTGGTCGAAATCCAGAGCACCTGGTTCCCGCTCTACGACCGCAACCCCCAGACCTTCGTCCCCAACATAATGACCGCCAAACCCTCCGACTACAAACCCGCCACTATCACCATCTACTCCGGCCCCGTCTACGACTCCACCCTCCAGCTCCCCCTCATGAACCTCTGCGACCACATCGAGTGCTTCTGAAACTACTGGTGTTGGCCACCAAGGACATCAAATTCCCGCGTCGCGTATCGCTGTCCCTCGGCTGGAAGCTGTGTCCTCCTACAGTCTGTGACGGTTCCTGTCGATAATGCACCTATGAGAATCACCTTTTCGGCAGACGAAGAACTTATCAGGCGCGCGCGTGAGCGTGCCAAAGCCCTGGGAACGACGTTGAATCAGCTTCTTCGAGAATTTATTGAGAGGATCGCGGCAGGGGATCCAAACCCGCACGTCCTCCCTGCCAAATACCGACTGTCGCAGCGTCAGTCGCCTCCGGACGCAGTCTCGAAACCGTAAAGACATATGGTTGTACCACCCCGGCTCCTTTCGCGCTAAAATGAATCTAACAAATATGGCCCACCATCACCCCATCCCGGCCCTCCTCTAGCGGCGCCCGCCGCCCACACTCGTTTTCCGCCCCCTTCCACATCCCTACTCCAAAATTTCAAAGCCCGGAGGGCGCCTATGATCGATCGTTTAGAACAGATGGAGCAGCGCTATGAAGAGCTTTCCGCCCAGCTCTCGCTGCCCGAGGTGGTCAACGACCGCGAGAAGTATCAAAAGGCCGGCAAGGCGCTCAGCGCGCTGGAAACCCCGGTGATGAAGTTCCGCGAGCTGAAGCTGGTGCGCGCGGGGCTGGCCGGTGCGCGCGCCATGCTGGTCGAGTCCGACCCCGAGCTGCGCGCCATGGCCGAGGAAGAGATAGCCTCCCTCGCCCCCCGCGAACCTGTCCTCGAAGAAGAAATCAAGCTCCTGCTTCTGCCCAGGGACCCCAACGACGAAAAGAACGTCATCCTCGAAATCCGCGCCGGCACGGGCGGCGACGAGGCCAGCCTCTTTGCCGCCGAAATCTTCCGCATGTACACCCGCTTTGCCGAGCAGCACCGCTGGAAGGTCGAGGTGCTTTCGCTCTCCGAGTCCGGCGTGGGCGGCTACAAGGAAGTCATCGCCATCATCGAAGGCGAGCGCGTCTACTCCCAGATGAAGTGGGAGAGCGGCGTCCATCGCGTGCAGCGCGTGCCGGAAACCGAGGCCCAGGGCCGCGTGCATACCTCGGCCGTCACCGTCGCCGTCCTCCCTGAGGCCGAAGAAGTGGACGTCAAGATCGAAGCCAAGGACCTGCGCATTGACACTTTCTGCTCCTCGGGTCCCGGCGGCCAGTCCGTCAACACCACTTACTCCGCCGTCCGCATCACACACATTCCTACCAACACCGTGGTCAGTTGCCAGGACGAGAAATCCCAGATCAAGAACCGCGACAAGGGCATGCGCGTGCTCCGCTCCCGCCTCTATGAGATGGAAATGGAGCGCCAGCGCGCCGAGCTGGCCAAAGAGCGCAAGCAGCAGGTGGGCACGGGCGACCGCAGCGAGAAGATCCGCACCTACAACTTCCCCCAGAACCGCCTCACCGACCACCGCATCGGCCTCACCCTCCACCAGCTCGACCTGGTCATGGAGGGCCGCCTGCAGCCCATCGTCGACGCCCTCATCGCCCACTATCAGGCCGAGCAGTTGAAGGCCGGCGGCAGCCAGGCTGCGTGACGCCGTGACTCTTCAGGAGTGGCTCAACCGCGGCGAGATGCAACTGTGCGCCGGCCCGCATCCCGGCCGCGCCCGCCGCGATGCCGAACTGCTGCTCCTACACGTTCTCGGCAAAAACAAATCCTGGCTGATGGCCCATTCGGTGGAGCTACTCTCCGGAGACCAGTCAAGAAGTTATTCTGAGCTGCTCGAACGCCGCTACCAAGGCGAGCCCATCCAATACATCATCAGCGAAACTGAATTCTACGGCCTGCCCTTTCTCATTACGCCGGACGTCCTTATCCCGCGCCCGGAGACAGAGCACCTGGTCGAAAAAGTCCTTGAGCTTGCCGCCCGCTTTCCCAATCCCCGCATCGCCGACATCGGCGCCGGCTCCGGTTGTATCGCCGTCGTCCTCGCCCACAAGCTGCTCCACGCTGCAATCACCGCAGTCGATTTATCCGGTCCCGCCCTGGCCATCGCCCGCCAGAACGCCGAGTTGAACGGCGTCTCCCAGCGCATTCGCTGTCTTCAGGGCGACCTGCTCGCACCCGTCGAGGAGGAACGCTTTGAAATAGTCGTCTCGAACCCTCCCTACATCCCGGAAGCCGACCTCCCGACCCTCGCCGTCGAAGTCCGCGACTACGAACCAGCGCTAGCCCTCTTTGCCGGCAACGACGGCCTCGACATCTGCCGCCGCCTCATCCCATCCGCCTTCGACGCCCTCACCCCCGGCGGCTTCCTGGTCCTCGAAATCGGCGACGGCCAGTCGCATGCCATCACCGGACTGCTCTCAGCCTCCGGCTTCCGCCAGATCGAATTCCTCCCCGATCTCCAATCCATCCCCCGCGTCGCCTGCGCGCAGAGGCCCTGAATCTCCACCGCACCCACAAAAGGTTGTAAACTTCTCTCCGGAAAGGAATCTCCCCATGCCTCCATCGAAAGGCTATGCCGCGCTCCATGCGCAATCCCCGCTCGCCCCGTTCGCCTTCACCCGCCGCGCCCCCGGCGCCACTGAAATCGCCGTCGAAATCCTCTACTGCGGCGTCTGCCACTCCGACCTGCACATGGTCCGCAACGAGTGGGGAAACGCCGTCTTTCCCCTCGTTCCCGGCCACGAGATCGTGGGCCGCGTAATCGCCGCCGGCAGCGCCGTCACCAAATTTAAGGTGGGTGGCATAGCGGCTATCGGCGTCATTGTCGACTCCTGCCGCCAGTGCGCCCCCTGCAATCGCGGCGAGGAACACTTCTGCGATCAGGGCGCCACCCTCACCTACGCCAACACCGACCGCGTCGACGGCTCCATCACCATGGGCGGCTATTCCGACAACTACGTCGTGGACGAGCGCTTCGCCCACCACGTGCCCGAGCATCTGAACCTGGCCGCCGTCGCCCCCCTGCTCTGCGCCGGAATCACCACTTACTCGCCGCTGCGCCACTGGAAGGTCGGTCCCGGCATGAAGGTGGGCATCGTCGGACTCGGCGGACTCGGCCACATGGCCCTCAAGTTCGCCCACTCCTTCGGCGCTTACGTCGTCCAGTTCACCACCAATCTGCGCAAGCGCGAAGACGCCCTCAAGCTCGGCGCCGATGAAGTTGTGCTCTCCACAGACGCCAACGCCATGCAGGCCCACTTCAAATCCTTCGACTTCATCCTCGACGCCGCCGCTGCCCCGCACTCCCTAGACCCGTACACCGCCCTGCTCAAGCAGGACGCCACCATGTGCCTCGTCGGCCTGCCTGACAAGTTCCCCGTCGTCAACGTGGGCAACCTCATCTTCAAGCGCGCCTCGCTGGCCGGCTCCATGATCGGCGGCATGCCCGAGACGCAAAAGATGCTCGACTACTGCGGCCGGCATAACATCGTCTCCGAGATCGAAGTCATCCCCATCCAGAAGATCAACGAAGCCTATGAGCGCATGCTCAAGCAGGACGTGAAATACCGCTTCGTGATCGACATGAGTTCGCTCAAGTAACTCCGCCGTTCATCCGGCCAATCTGGGTGCCCCACCCTCGCGGCTCATTGTTTTTGCCGCTAGGGTGGGATGCGACTCAACTCAACCGCAACGAGCGAAGCCGCGCCGTCAACTCCTAGCCGTCTTTCTCAACCTCACCCAGCAACTCACCCAGCCGCTCCAACCGGCGTTCCCAAATTGAGCGGCGATTCCGGATCCATTGCTCCATCGCGTCCAGTCCGGCAGGTTCGATGCGGCAGCTGCGCACCCTGCCCACCTTCTCGGTCTGCACCAGGCCGCACTCCTCCAATACCTGTAGGTGCTGAACGACCGCGGCCAGGGTCATCTCGAAGGGCTCTGCCAGCCGCGACACTGACATCGGGCCTTGGCTCAACTTCTCCATCATCGCCCGGCGCGTGGAATCGCCGAGGGCGCGGAAGATACGGTCGATATTGGGTTTCCTTTTTCTCATGCCTCGCGCCTTCCCGCGCCGCTCCGCGATTAGCTCTCAAGCACTTTTGCCAGCCTGTCAAGCAGCGCGCGCCATCCGGCTTCCCGCATCTCGGGGCCATCGGCGCCCTCCAGGAACGCGCTCTGAAATGTGAGGATCAGGTCGGTGCCCTTCTCCGACGGCAGAAGCTCAACCGTGCCCAGAGAGACCGAGATGCATTTGTCTGCTACAGCCATGGTCGAGGTGAAGATGATGCGGCGGTTCGGGACGATGTCCCGGTACATGTTCTCGCTCTTGAGCGAACGACCCGTCAGCGGATGGCCTTCCTTGAAGCCGAGGGCGTAATGTTCCCTGCCGCCAATGCGAAAGTCCTGCTCATAGCTTTCGACCCGATGATGCTCGCTTTCCGCATACCAGCGGCGTTTCTGGGCAGGGTCTGCGAAGGCGGCGAATACGCGCTCCGGCTTGACTGGATAGCTGCGCTCGACGGCAAACGTGTTGTGAACTACGGGTTGCTGTTCCATGGTCTTTTCTCCTCCAAGGGGAATTGTTAAGTACAAGCTTAAGTATTCAGCAGCCTGGATTATTTGTCAAGTGGAAACTTAAGTATTTTTTTTTGAATCGCTGCCTCGGACCGGCGAGTGGCCTTCACCATGCCTTGACCGGCCCTCCGATCCTCCCGTTATGGCCGGACGGATCGATTCCTCCTGTTGCAAGAGGAAACGACCCTAACGCCAGGCCCTATGGCCTGCAATCGGTCCGGCCGGTCTTGTTCAACTCGCTATAAAACCCCAAATCCTTCCCGCATAAGTTCTTCGCGATATAGAGGATCTGTCCATAATGCATCCCAAAGTGCTCCACCACCTGGAAAACTGCCTCCAGACCGCTGACGTTGTAACCCTGAATCTCATACCGGGCCAGCAAATCGCCCTCAGTCAGCCGCGCCAGAACCTCCGCGGCCTCCTCGATGGTAGCGCCGAGCTTTTCCAGCAGCGCCGACGCGGAAATCCCGTCCTGTGCCGCAAACTCGGCAGGACGGTTGCGATCGTCCTCCCACCGGTTGAACGAAGCCACCAGCCACTGGCGCACGTTGCCGTTCAGATGCAGAATCAGATTCCCGACGCTGTTGGAGGCGGCGTTCGGTCGCCACCACACTTGCTCTCGCTAAGCGATTCGACGCATCCCCGCAGCCGGGGCCAGTATTGCTCCAGCAGCTTCTTTCGCGAAAAATCGAGAAATAGTTCGGTCACGTCAGGCGTCATTTGAAACCCCGGTTCCTTTCCTCAATTCAGTTGCCCGCGTCGCACTTCTTCCACGGCTGAAGTCCGTCCTAGAATCCCACCGGCCGCTCCGCCGCTACTCCGAACGCATTCTCCAACGCCATGCCCGCCTCCGCAACTGTGCCTTCGTCGAACAGGCGGCCAATCAAGGTGACGCCGTGGGGCACGCGGCGCGGCGGAGAGAACTTCGGCAGCGGATGCAGCGGATCGGGAGCCCAATCGCTCCGCGCCTCCGCGACCTCGATAAATCCGGCGCGCAGCGTCAACGAGGGATGTCCGGTAAAGTTCGTAATCGCCAGCATCTCATCGCGCAGCGACGGCGCCAGCAGCAAATCCACCTCAGAGAAGACACGCGCCATCTCCAGCGCCACCTTGCGCCTGAAGCGGTCTGCCTGCACAAGATCCACGGCCGACAAAAATCTCGACTGGCGGAAGACATTCGGCCAGGCGTCGGAAACCTGCGCCTTCAACTCGTCCACCCTATGGCTCAGGGTCAGCTCTTCAAAGGCGGCCGCGGCCTCGGCAAACAGGATCAGTTCAAGCGAGTCATAAGGCCAGTCGGGAATCGAAACGGCAACCGGCTTCATGCCCAGCTTCTTCACCGTTTCCAGCGCCGCGCGGTCCACATCCGTGGCCGGCGGCTCCTTCATCCAGGCCGGGAAGTAGCCAACGCGCAGGCCTGCAACATCCACGCCGGCATTGAAGTTCAGCGTGCTCGGCATGCTGCCCACATCCCCGGCGTCCGGCCCAGAAATCGCCTGAAGCACCAGCATCGTATCTTCAACGCTGCGCGCCATGGGGCCAAGCTTGTCCAGCGACCAGCAAAGTGTCATGGCCCCTGTTCGCGCCACGCGGCCATAGGTCGGGCGCAGGCCCGTCACGCCGCAGCGCATCGAGGGGCTCACAATGCTTCCGTCGGTTTCGCTGCCGATGGCGAAGCCCACCAGCCCCGCGGCGGTGGCCGCGCCCGGCCCGGCGCTCGAGCCGGAGGAGCCTTCCTCAAGCAGCCATGGGTTCATCGTCTGCCCGCCAAACCATACATCGTTCAGCGCCAGGGCGCCCAGGCTCAACTTGGCTACGAGCACGGCTCCCGCGCCATTCAGCCGCTTCACCACCGCGCTATCCGCGGCGGGAATGCGGTTCCGGAACGGCTCCGCGCCATAGGTGGTAGCTATGCCCGCGGTATCCAGCAAGTCCTTCGCGCCCCACGGAATCCCGTGCAATGGCCCGCGATACCTTCCGCCCGCAATCTCGGCGTCCGCCTGGCGAGCCTGTTCGAGCGCATGGTCGCGCGTTAGCGTGATGACGCAATGCAGCTTGGAGTCGAAGCGAGCCAGCCGGTCAAGGTAGATCTCCGTCAGCCGCTCGGATGTAAGCTGGCGGCTCTCAATCCAGCGCGAAAGCTGCGCCACCGGAGCAAAGGCCAGATCCTCGTCGCTCTTAGGAACGGGCGCATTCTTGCCGGCACTGCGGATGAAGCTGCTGCCTGCCGCATTTCCATGCTTGTCCCCTGGAATCCCAATCGACGACGGATTCCACTGCGTGGCCGGCGCTACAGTAGATTCGAGCGCTAGCTTGCGCGGCCCAGTGCGGAACTCGTACAACGGCGCAATCTGCATGCGCCAGTTGCTTGCCGCCATGGCTCGATCCGCGGCGGTCATCTCCACCTGAACCAGCTTCTCGGCCTCGGCGAATGTGGCGGGCGTCACCTCAGGGCCAACCGGCGGCGAGGTGCCGAATGCGGAGGGAGCGCCGGGGGGTAGATCCGTGCTTTGCGCGGCTGCAACCTGCGCGGCTGGGGCCTTTATCGCCGCTCCCATCAGACCCAATGCGCTGTAAGTCAGAAACTCTCTTCGCGAACTTGGCATTCCTTCTCCTTTCGAGTTTCTTCAGTTCGAGCCGGATGAACTTATGGAGAGCATACTACCCGACTTGAAGAGGGAACACAGCGCGATTGCCGCCCCCTGCCTCACCGGCATAGAATTCTCCTGCAATCGTTTCCAAGAGGATCAATCATGCGCGCTTTCGCTTCACTCTCTCTTGCTGTCCTTGCCCTGGCTCTTCTTCCCGCCGCATCGCAAACGCCAGCCCCGCCGCAAGCCGCGCCGAAGGCGCAGTCGGCCGCACCGCCGAAGCCGCAGTTGGTCGCATCACAAAGCTCTGTGGCGCCGAAGGCGCAGTTGGCCGCACCGCGGGTGCCCCCGCCGCAAGTGGCCCAGACCCCGCCCATGGGATGGAACAGTTGGAACTACTTCTTCGACAAGGTTACGGATAAAAACATACGCGACTCCGCCGATCAGATCGTCGCCACCGGCATGAAAGACGCCGGCTACGTCTACGTGAACATCGACGACACCTGGGAGGGGGAGCGCGACGCGAGCGGCGTCCTCCACTCCAACGCCAAATTCCCTGACATGAAGGCACTGGCCGACTACGTCCACTCTAAGGGCCTCAAAATAGGCATCTACTCTTCGCCCGGCCCCAAAACCTGCGCCGGCTACGAGGGTTCGCTGGACCACGAAGCCCAGGACGCCCAGCTCTACGCCTCCTGGGGCATCGACTACCTCAAGTACGACCTGTGCAGCTTCATCCCCGCCGTCATGATGAAGCAGGCTCCCAACGACCATGCTGAGCAGATGCGCATCATGTGGGCCGCCTACGACAAGATGGACAAGGCCCTCAAGGCCACCGGCCGCCCCATCGTCTTCTCGTTTTGCCAGTATGGTTGGGACGCCGTCTGGGAGTGGGCGCCCCAGGTTGGCGGAAACCTCTGGCGCACCACCGGCGACATCCAGCCTTACTGGGACCGCATCTACGCCATCGCCAGCCAGCAGGCCGGCCTGGAAAGCTACTCCGGCCCAGGCCACTGGAACGATCCCGACATGCTCGAGGTGGGCAACGGCAAACTCACTCTCGCTGAAAACCGCTCCCACTTCAGTTGGTGGGCCATCCTCGCCGCGCCCCTGCTGGCCGGCAACGACCTGCCCAACATGAAGCCCGAGATCAAGGCCATCCTCACCAACCGCGACGTCATCGCCATCGATCAGGACCCGTTGGGCCGCCAGGGCGCGCGCGCCTACTCTGAAGGCGAGGTCGAGGTCTGGACCCGTCCACTGGCCGGCGGCGCGCTGGCCATCGCCGTCTTCAACGTCGGCGACAACCGCTACTCCACCCACCCCTTCCACCTAGATCTGGCCCGGCTCGGCCTCCACGGCCCACAGAGCGGCAAAGACCTCTGGACCGGCAAGCCCATCACCCTCACCGATAACAAGCCCCTCGAGCTGCCCAGCCACGACGTCTTGCTGGTGCGCGTGGATGAGCCCAAGGCCAATGTCAGATGAATGTTGCTTTTTGAAACCTGCAGCAGTCGTCCCGGGCCGGCTTTGATCGTCTATGCTGTCAGGGGTTGCTTGTTCGCGCCCCCTGTGAGTTGCTATGAAGCTACGTCTGTTGTCCGCGATTGTCTTGGGGATGGCGCTCGGAGCCGCTTCCGCGCAAAATCTCCCCGCCACTCCGCCCGCCGGACAAAACTCCGCTTCGGGAACCGGCGGCGGGCAGGGTCAAGGCCAGCGGGGCGGCCGTAGCGAATGGGGCGGCGGATTCGGCATGGGCGCCGGACGCGGTCTGCTCGGAACCGTTACTGAAGTCGCCGCCGGCCATTACATCATCAAGACCGACTCGGGCGAAACCTACACCGTCTACTTCAGCGCCAACACCCGCATCCTCAAGCAATCGGTCCAGCGCCGCGGTGAAGGCGGAGAAGGCGTCAATCCTCCGCAGCCCCTCAAGCCCGCTGACATCAAGGTAGGCGACGCCATCACCGCCATAGGTGAGGTGGATGCGAAGGCCAAATCCGTCGGCGCGGTGGTCGTCCTGCAGATCGACCCCGAGCGCGCGCGGCAGATGCGTGAAATGCAGGCCAACTACGGCAAAACCTGGCTGGCGGGCAAGGTCACGGCCGTGGATGGCGTCGAAGTCACCCTCCTTGGCCTCAACGACAACGCCGCCCACGCCTTTGTGGCCGACGAAAACACCACCTTCCGCAAGCGCCGCGAACCCATCACCCTGGCCGATATCCAGGTCGGCGACACGATTCGTGTTGAAGGCGCGGTCAAAGACGGAACCTTCCTCGCAACCGCGGTCAACGTCATGGTTATACCGCCGGGAGGAACGCCAACCGTTCCCCGCGACACCCCGCCTCCACCCCGGTAGCCCATCGGGCTTCACCCATCCCAAAATGCCCCGGGCCCCATCCTTTCCGCGTTCTTTGCGGAAAGGGTGGGATACCACTGACCATCGTCTATCTCCCCTAGTCCCTTAGTCCCTAGTCCCTAGTCCCTGATTCCCGTTCATCCCCCCATTCCCACCCCTCATCCGCTTTTCCAACCCCTCGTCCAAAACCCCGTGCTTCCCCATCAGGTCCGCGCTATCTTCAGAGATAAGAACGAAACACGGAAAGGGAACGGCCCATGGATGAACTCGTCAACGTCGAAGCAGTCAGCCGAAGATTTGCGCTGGACGATGGCGCAGCACGCCACCCCGCGCACAGTTTTGTCAGCGCCCTCTCCAACGCCAGCCTGCGCGTCTCGGCCGGCGAGTTTTTAGCCATTGCCGGCCCCAGCGGAAGCGGCAAGACCACTCTCCTGAACCTGATCGGCTGCATCGACAAGCCCACCTCCGGCCGCATCCTGGTCGACGGCGTCGATACCTCCAAGCTGAAGCCCGGCAGCATGGCCACGCTGCGCCGCAAAAAGATCGGCTTCGTCTTTCAGACCTTCAACCTCATCCCCGTCTTCACCGCCGCCGAAAACGTCGAATATCCGCTCCTGATCCAGGGCATCGGCAGTCGCGAGCGCCGGAAGCGCGTGGCCGAGGCCCTGGACAGCGTTGGCCTCTCCGCCCGCGCCAATCAGCGTCCCGACCTGCTCTCCGGCGGCGAGCGCCAGCGTGTCGCCGTGGCCCGCGCCATCGTCCATCGTCCTGCCCTGGTGCTGGCCGACGAGCCCACCGCCAACCTCGACACCCACAACGCCACCCAGCTCATCGACCTGATGCACGGCCTCAACCGCCGCCTCGGTCTCACCTTCATCTTATCCACGCACGACGCCCGCCTGCTCGAACACACCGAGCGCATCGTCCGCCTCACCGACGGACAAGTGGTCTCAGATAACTCAACCGAAGGAGTCAGCCGTGGCTAAGTTCTTGCTGCTTGCATTCAGAAATATCTTTCGCAACCGCCGCCGCACCGTGATGACCCTGTTCATGGTTGGCGGAGGCGTCGCCGGACTGCTGCTCGTCGGCGGCTTCTTTGCCCGGATGTTTTGGGGCCTCCGCGAACATACCATCAATGGCGGCCTCGGCCACATCCAGATCTTCACCGTCGATCACTTCAACCGCGACGAGGTTCGCGCCCTCGACACGGGCATCGATAACTGGCGCCAGGTGGCTGCAAGCGTCAAGACCGGCGGCCACGTGCGCGGCGTCGCCCCCCGCATCGAGTTCTACGGCATGGTCTCCAATGGTGACAAATCCTCGGTCTTCATGGGTACCGCCGTCGATCCCGTCGCCGAAAACGGACTCGGATTCTTCCCCACTACCTTCACTTCCGGCCACGATCTCGATAGCAAATCCGGCGGCGAGGTCGAGGCGCTCGTCGGCGCCGGTTTGGCTAAGTCGATGAACGTCAAGGTTGGCGATGGGTTGACGATCCTGTCCATGACCTCCGACGGAGCCCTTAATGGCGTCGATGTCGAGATCGTGGGCATTGTCGACTCCGGCATCGCTGAAATGGATGCGCGCTCTCTCCGCATCACCCTGCCCGCCGCCCAGCGCCTGCTGCAAAGCGATCGCGTCACCAACCTCGTCGTCGGACTGGATAAAACCGAGAACACTGACCAGGTCGCGGCCTCGCTCGCCCCCCGCCTGCGCAGCCTGCCCCAGCAGTTGGTCCTCAAAAAATGGATCGACCTGGCCACCTATTACAAGCAGGTCCGCTCCCTCATGAGCACCATCTTCGTCTTCCTGGGAGTTATCGTGTTCTTCATGGTCCTCATGTCCAGCGTAAACACGCTGCTCATGACCATGTTCGAGCGAACCCGCGAGATCGGCACCATGCTGGCCATGGGCACGCCGCGCGCATGGATCGTTGCGTTGTTCATGCTCGAGGCCACGCTCATCGGCATCCTCGGCGCCCTGGTCGGCCTTCTGGCAGGCAATCTTATGGGAGTTCTCTTGAATCACTCCAACCTCCATCTCCCGCCGCCTCCGGGATTTACGATCCCTATGCCCTTCGAGGTTCTCCACGTGCCCAGCCTCATGGTCGGCTCGTCGCTGTTGGTCATCATTTCGCTGGCGCTGGCATCCATCCTCCCGGCGATCCGCGCATCCCGGCTGCAAATTGCGGAGGCGCTGGCCCATGTCTAACATCAACTTCGTACTGCGGACATTTCTGCTGCTCTTCTTTATCGGCTTTCTGCTTGCATGCGCGCTCGTCTGCCGCGCCGCAACTCCCGACGCTGAAGCCTTGCTCAAGCGCTCCGATGCCTACCGCAACGGATGGCCGTCGTATGTCTTGCGGGTCAAGATCACTCACTACGAATCCGGCAAGGCGGACGAAGACAAACTCTACGAGGTCTCGCAGAAGGGAACGGAGAAAACCTATGTCGAGTTCCTCAGTCCCCGCGAAAAGGGCCAGCACCTGCTCATGCTGGGCGACGATATGTGGGTTTATCTTCCCGACACCAGCCGCCCGGTGCGCATCACCCCGCTCGAACGCCTCAACGGAGACGCCTCCAACGGCGACGTGGCCCGCACTAACTACGCCGTCGATTACTCTGCCGTTTATCTGCGCGCGGAGAAGGTGGGCGCCGAAGATTGCTACGTCCTCGATCTTGCCGCCAAACGCAAAGGCTCGACCTATCAGCGCATCCTCTACTGGTTGCGCGTCGAAGATGCGCGTCCGGTGAGGGCCGAGTTTTATCTCACCTCCGGCAAGCACATCAAGTCTGCCACCTTCGACGATTACATTACCGTCGACGGCAGGCCGCAACTGCATCGCTGGACGCTCTACGACGAAATTCGCCATAACTCCCGCAGCGTCCTTGAGTACTCCGGCATCGCCCCCCGCGAACTGCCCGACAAGCTCTTTTACCAGGGCCGCACGGACCGCTTCTGAACCATCGCCGTCCCCTCACAAATGAAAGGAAACTCAGATGTTCGGAACTCGCTGCAAATTCCCGTATATCGCCGTTTTGCCTATGTTCTTCTGTGCTTTGCTCGCAACCTCCGCCGGCCAGCTTGCGGCGCAGACACAAGCGGCGGCCGCACCGGCGCAAGCTGTCTCCACCCTCACGGTTCGAGTTACGGGATTGCGAAACGCAGTAGGGAAAATTCGCCTGACTCTCTTCCGCGATTCAAATCCAGTTGAGACCCGTGAGGTTGAGATCGACGCCGCGACATTGAGCGCTAAAACCGTATTCGAGAAGATCTCGCCAGGGGTTTACGCCGTGTCCTTGCTCCACGATGAGAACCTGACCGGAAAGATGGAGTTCGATGCCCAGGGCATTCCTCTGACTGGGTACGGCTTCTCCAACAATCCCGAAAAAAGACCGGGCAAGCCGGGCTTCGACGAGACAAATTTCCCGGTGAATCAACCGCAATGCGCCATCGAAATCAAAATGATCTATTGGTAATCGGAGCCTGAGATGCCAGGGAAAGAACCAACTCATGTTGACGAGCCGGGGCGTCTTCGTAGACTCAGCGTCCCGGCAGCTCTTCTCCTGATCTTTTGGGCCGTGGCCTTCACGCTGTGGCGGAAGACGGGAACGATCTTCTTCCTCTTCGACATCGGCTACATCGGCACCTCTCTGGGTGTGGGCATCGGGTTCTACGCTCTGCTCCCGCGCCGCAAAAAACCCATCGGTCGCCGTCTGGCCCAGTTTCTGATCGGCGTTTACATGGTTGGTTTTCTCGGATTCTTTGTTCTCCAGAACATGCAGCTCGAAGGGCTGTTCTTCTTCCTGTGCACCGGCATCTTCTCGGGTGCCATCATCCACTATTCGATCGCCAAGCTCTTCGGGCCGCTCATCTTCGGCCGCGGCTTTTGCGGATGGGCGTGCTGGACGGCGATGGTCCTCGACCTGCTGCCCTTCGACAAAAGCAAGGGTTGGGTTCCCGGTCCGTGGAAGTGGATGCGCTATGCGCATTTCGCGCTCAGCTTGGGCCTGGTTGCGTCTCTGGTCTTCCTCTTCGGCTACCGGCCCTGGGGACGTGCCCCGCTCTGGTGGCTGCTTGCCGGCAACCTGCTTTACTACGCCGCCGGAATCCTATTGGCTTTTCTGCTCAAGGATAATCGCGCCTTCTGTAAATACCTGTGCCCGGTCCCGGTGCTGATGAAGCTGGGCTCGCGCTTCGCGCTGCTGAAAATCGCAGGCGCAAAGAATAGCTGCAACCAATGCATGGCGTGCGTGAAGGTCTGTCCCATGAACATTCGAATTCCCGATTACCTCGCGGCGGACCAGCGGGTGCTCTCCACCGAATGCATCCTTTGCAACACATGCGTCAGCGCATGTCCCACGAACACGCTGTCATCGTCCTGGGGCTTCGATTTGGGTGGACGGCAACTGCTGCAATTGCGCCCTCAACCCATGATGGAGAAAACTCAATGCATGACTCTGTAGGCTTGACGGAAAAACAGGAATCGGCGAATCCAGGATTTGCGCGTCCCGCGCCGGTGGCGAGTTATCTGCACACGCTGGGGCTCCTGGGCATATTTGCCGCTGTCATCGCCGTCAGCTACGCGCTGCAGGGCCACGCATCTCCCAGTTCCGGCCCGCCTGCGCACGCGCAACGCAATGTGATTCCCTCCTTCCTCAGCTCGCTCGCTTTTGGCTGGGGCACACTTTACTACGTATGGGCCGGCGTGCACTGGAAGGGCGGCAATCTCTTCTGTCTCACTGGTCGCCGCTGGCAGAGCCTGCGCGATTTGCTGCGTGATCTGGCCATCGCCGCGCCCTTCTGGGTCGTATGGGAGGCTACTGCCTTCGGCGTCTGGGCATTGCTTGGCCCCAGCCGAGCCAATACCGCAAACGACAGTATGTTTCCTGTGCGCGGAATGATTGAGATTCCCCTCTGGATCATCGTCTCCCTCACCGCAGGTTTTTGTGAAGAGCTTATCTTTCGCGGCTACCTGATGCGGCAATTGCATGCGCTTTCCGGCAGCATCTGGCTGGCGGTCCTCGGACAGGGCATTCTCTTCGGCCTCATGCACCCCAGAGGCTGGAAGGCCATGGTGGTCATCAGCGTTCTCGGCGTGCTTTACGGCGCTCTCGCTGCGTGGAGAAAGGATCTGAAGCCGGGTATGCTGTCCCACGCATGGAGCGACTTGTGGGAGGGCTGGCTGAAACCTATTGGAGTGTTTCCATGGTGATGGCATTCAAGCCGGGTCTCCGTATTCCGGCCCTGCTGCTCCTCGCGGTCGCAACCTTCGCTGCCGCGCAGGATAATCCGCCGCCGGAGCCCCGCCATGACTTCCGTTACTCCTTCGCCGCCATCGACGACGCGACCTTCTTGAGTGACCTAACCCCGCCGCTGCCGCCGTCGGCCAGTATGTTGAAAGCTCCTTCTGTCACCTTGTTTCATAATCAGTTGCTTCTTGAGCCCTCCTTCACTCTTCGCTACCGCTCCCGCTGGACACTGGCCGCGAGCGTGGTGGGCCTCGCCGGAACATATCATGGCCTCTCTGCCGCGGACTTCGATATTCCTCCGGGCAACCCCGCCGCGACTGCTGCCCTTGACGCCGCGCTGGAACCTTATACCGGCACGCACACCCAGTTGCTCGTGAAAGAAACCTATGCCGGACTCTCCGCCGGAGACTTCGACTTTATGCTGGGCCGCAGAATGGTGCGCTGGGGCGTCGGTTACGCCTTCACCGCGACCGGCGTGCTCGACCCGCCCCGCGATCCCGCCAATCCTACCGACCGCCTGAATCTCAATCAGGGCCGCGACATGGTCAAGGCCGACTATGTTTATGGCCCGCACGCCTTCACCCTCGCCTGGTCCAGCGCCGCGCTCGCCCCCGCCGGCTCAAACCTGCACGACACCACCGCTTTCCGGTATAACATTCTGGTGCGTGGATTCGACACTTCGCTGATCGCCGGCGACGACTGCGGCGGCGACGCCTTTGGCGGTCTCACCTTCACCCGCGTATTCGGCCAGGCCTGGGAACTGCACGGCGAGGCCGCCTGGCGCGAGCATGAAGCGGCGCTCCTCGGCGCAAAATTCACCACGGCCTCCGGCATCACCTTCATCGGCGAGTTCTACACCCCGCCCAATATCCCCTACTATTGGGACGGCCTCGTCTCGCCCCTGGCCGGCCGCCAGAACTATGCATTTTTTACCGCCTATAAGAATCGCCTTCGCGAACTGCCCGGCTGGAAGCA
>JBEKZR010000260.1:0-5644 GCA_049509715.1 Occallatibacter sp.
CGGCGGGCATGCGGACGACCCCACCTGGGGCCAGCAGCGAGGAGGGCGGCTTGAGGAAGATCAGGGGTTCGGAGGGGAGCTCGCTGCCCATTTCTTTAACATGCTCGCGATAGTTGCGGCCCACGCAGACGATCTTGGAGGGCGTGACCGGCGCCAGCAGGCTGGCCGCGGAAAGCGGCAACGGCTCGAAGCTGAAGGCGCCAGGATCGAAGGACGGGGACGTTGCCCGCCCGTGCTCCAGGCGGAAGGCCAGATCTTCTTCCGGCGCGTGGGCCAGGTCTACGATCCAGGACTCGGCCTGGGGCTCGGTTTGGGACTCAGTCTGGGGCTGGCCGCCGCGGTCCTCGACCACGCCGTAGTGAACCTGGTTATCGAGCAGAAAGCGGCAATATTTCATGGGAAAATCTCTCCTTGCGCGGCGAAGCCGGCTTACGGATTGGGCACGGACTCCTCGGCCTCTGCGGAACGGGCGCTCTCATGCCCGGCCCGATCGATGGCGCTGACGGCGTAGCGGTAGGTGTGGCCGGGCTGGACCTGCGTGTCGTGGAAGGCCGGGGCGACGAGCGGTTCGGCGGGCGAGATGCGCTGCCAGATTCCATTTGCCCCGCCGGGTTCAAGGCGATAGACGGCGTAACCGGCGAGATCGGCCTCAGTGTTTGGCTGCCAACTGAGGTCGATTGCGGCCTCCGTTGTGGCGCTCGGGGCGGTGGCTACAGCGGCCAGGCCGGTGGGCGCTTCAGGCGGAAAGATGTCAAGAGCCTCGACGCGCAGCGGGGCGGAGAGCTCGCCGTCCAGTTCCAGTGTCTTGCCGCTCACCGTGACGCGAGCCACGCGCTGGGCGCGATACTCATAGGTCTGACCGAAGCGGATATCCTTGTCGAGGGCCCGGTCCAGAGCGCGATCAGGGGCTGGCCCGGATTGATCGGCCTGCGCGCCGGAATCAACCAGCAGGCTTTGCTCGATGGGCTCAGGGGGCGGAGCAAGGATGCCTTGCGGAGGCTTGGGCCCGGCGGCGGAGGCGGCGCTGGGTTGGGGAGTCAACAGCTTGCGATGCAGACGGATGGCGGCCTTTTCGCTGTCCGGCGTCCAGCGCAGGAGTACGCCGTCTTTGCGCACCTGGGCAGCCAGACCAGCGACCGGAGCGGGCGCCTCGCCAGCCAGCACGATGGCGGCATTCGACAGGCCAGCCGAGCGGCCATTGCGATTCTTCAGTTCGACAAAGTAGGCGAGCGGACGGGGCGGGCCCGAGGCCAGGGCAGGCGGCAGCGTTTCTGTGAAGGCGCCCGAGGCGCCGGGAGCCAGCATCAGGTTATCGGCCGCGGGCGCGCAGGTCCCTGGGTCTTCTTTGCGGCATACGCTAACTGGGACGTTGCCCTTCAACAGCAGCTTATCGGTGTTCTTTTTGGGCATGGTCCAGGTGAGCGAGACCTGGTTGCCGGTGCGGGCTGCGGCCAGGTCCGCCACCGGGTCAGGCAAGTTGAGCGAGGGCGGCAGCGGCGCACCGGGCATGCCGCAACCCGTTGCCAAGAGGGCCGCAGCGGACAGGGCGGCCCATCCCCATCTGGACGCAGGTTTCATTGCCCTACCAGTCTACTGGAGCGGCGCTGAAGTGGCTACGCGAGACGATGGGGCGCATTTGCGGCGGGCGCCGGCGGCGGAAGCGTAAAATCCATCTGTTATGCATGAGCTTTCAATCATTGCAAGCATTGTGGATACGGTGACGGAGACTTTGGCGGCCTTGCCGGATGCGTCCAAGGGCGCGCGGGTGGTGGAGGTGCGGCTGCGGGTGGGGGCGCTGGCGTCGGTGGTCGAGGACAGCTTGCAATTTTGTTACGGGATTGCCACGGAGGGGACAGCGCTGGAGGGGTCGAGGCTGGTGGTGAATGTGCTGCCGGTGGTGATGCACTGCGAGAAGTGCGATGAGGATGTGGAGATTGAAGGCGTGCAGAGCTTCCGGTGTCCCAAGTGCGGGGAGCCGTGCAACGATCTGCGGCAGGGGCGGGAGCTGGAGATCGAGGCGATTGAGATAGACGAGATGGATGAAGTTGAGGAGAAGATATGACGACCAGGATTGTGGAGCTGCGGCGGGGGATTCTGAAGAAGAACGACGAACTGGCGGCGGGGCTGCGGGCGAGCTACGCGGCGGCCGGAGTGCTGGTGCTGAACCTGGTTTCGAGCCCTGGGACGGGGAAGACGGCGCTTCTGGAGCTGACGCTGAAGGAGTTGCGGGCGCGCGGGGCGCGGGCGGCGGCGCTGGTGGGCGATCTGGAGACGGACAACGACGCGCGGCGGCTGCGGACGAGCGGAGCGCCCGTCCGCCAGATCAACACGCATGGAATCTGCCACCTGGACGCGGAGATGATCGGCAAACACCTGGACGGTTGGGAGGGCGTGGCGCTGGGCAGGCTGGACTATCTGTTTATCGAGAATGTGGGTAACCTGGTTTGCCCGTCGAGCTACGACCTGGGCGAGGGGATCAGGGTGGTCCTGCTGAGCGTGACCGAGGGCGAGGACAAGCCGCTGAAGTATCCCACGATGTTCAACTCGGCGGATGCGGCGGTGATTACCAAGATGGACCTGGCGGGGCCGTGCGGCTTCGACCGGGAGCTGGCGCTCAAGAATATCAACGAGATACGACCGGGAATACGGATCTTTGAGACTTCAGCGAAGACCGGGGCGGGGATGAAGGAGTGGGTGAAGTATTTGGCTGCGGCACGCGGGCGGCGGTGAGGGTAGCCGGCCCCACCACGCGCCCCCCAAGCCCTCATTTCCTTTTTTTCGGCTGCTTGGGGATGCTGTTTACAAGATTAAAGACGGCGCTCGCCAGGACGTCCCTTTTGGACAAGCTGATGATGTCCATTATCAGGTAGGCCATAGCGTCTCCCGCCGCCGCATTAGCCACGTTGGACTGCGCGGTCAGCGGCGCCGCCGTGACCGGCGTGAACTCACCGTAACCCGTTGCGCTCCAGAACTTGCTGCCGTGTCCGCCGCAGATGGGCAGGCTGTCCTGTCCCTGCGTGTCGCACAGGATGCCTTCGACGGTGGCATCGCGTATGCCGGAAGAGCTGTTGTACAGGTCCGTCACTGTCACGACCAGGACCCAGCGCGCATCCGGTGGCGCGATGTCTGCCTCGACCGCTGCATAGTGCTTCGTTTCGAGAATCTTTTGCACATATTTGCGCAAGCCGTCCAGCTTGATCTTCGCCGTTTTGTCTGACCGCGCGTCGATCACGGGAAGAATGACGATCCGGTCGATCGAGGCGAACTCCGCATCCGTGGTGACGCCGCCGGCGCTTTTGAGGAACTCGACCACGTCGGCGTGGCCCCTTTCTTCGGCAAGTTTCAACGCCGTTGCGGCCTGGTCCGTCGTCAAATTCAGTTCAGCGCCGGCTTTCAGCAGCGCCTGCACCACGTCCAGATGCCCGTTCAAAGCAGCAAGCATCAACGCCGTTTTGCCGTCGTTCATCCTGGCATTGACATCGGCCCCGTGGGCAAGCAGCGCCTGCACCACGTCCAAGTGGCCTTGCTGGGAGGCGTACAACAGCGCGGTCAAGCCGAAGCCCAAGCCGGAGCCGAAGTTTAAGTTGTTTCTGGCATTGACATCGGCCCCGCTGGCAAGAAGCGCCTGCACCACCTCAAGATGGCCCTGCCGCGATGCTGCCATCAGGACCGTGGGGCCCCCGGGCGATCCGGCATTCACATTGGCCCCTTTGGCGAGAAGCGCCTGCACCACCTCAAGGTGGCCGTTCGCGGATGCTCCCCCCAGGGCCCCAGAGCCATTCACATCGGCCCCTCTGGCGAGAAGCGCCTGCACCACGTCAAGGTGGCCATTCGAGGATGCTACCGTCAGCGCGGTAGAGCCGTAGCTCGTCTTGGCATTGACATCGGCTCCGGCCGCAAGCAGCGCCTGTACCACCCCAAGATGGCCTTTATCGGAGGCCAACATCAGCGCGGTCGAGCCGTAGCTCCAGGCATTGACATCGGCCCCCTTGGCGATCAGCGCCTGTACACGGTGCAAGTCACCCTTCTGAGCCGCGATAATGAGATCGTCCCCTTTGGCATTGGCCCGATTGCCTGCCAAAGCGCAGATCACTCCCAATAGAATGGCCAACGTCAACGAGCGTCGCCGTAAGCCAGTCACTTTCAACTGAATCATAGAAACCCCTTCGAATGGAAACGCTGGAAGTCTACCAGAAACCTGCCGCGTTTGGTCTGAAAACTTAGCGCACAGGTCAGAGGCATTTTGCAGAAGACGGCGGGGAGTTGGGCCATCCGGCTTGCGGGGCGGTTTGAGTGATTTAGATCACACTATACGCCGCCCCAAAGGCGGTATAACGTAGAAGCCATGTGCTTAGCGATTCCGGGAAAAGTGGAAGAGATTACCGACGAGGGCGGGCTTCGGATGGGGCGGGTGAACTTTGGCGGGGTGGTCAAGCGGGTCTGCCTGGACTACGTGCCGGAGATCGAGGTGGGCGACTATACCATTGTCCACGTTGGGTTTGCGATCTCGAAGATCGATGAGGAGACGGCCAAACAGACGCTGGAGGACTTCCGCGCGATGGGCGTGCTGGACGAGGAACTGGCGGGTGAGGAAGAGGCGTTTGCGCGGGCCGCGGCGGCGCCACAGTCGGCTTGCCCGGATGGAAGCTGTGCGGGCGAGTCAGCAAGCCAGCAAGTCAGCAAGTCAGCGTAAGGCTGATTGAGGTTCGTGGTTTCCCAGGTCCCAAAATCGGGACCTGGGGCACCCAAAATCAAATAGGCGATTGGTTTCCCACCCTAGCCACAAACCCGATCAGGCATCTTGTTATAGGAGTGTCAGCCGCGAATGAAGTACCTGACCGAGTTCCGGAATGGCGAGATCGCGCAGCGGATGGCGCGGGAGATAGCCGCTGTCACCACGCGGCCGTGGAAGATCATGGAGGTCTGCGGGGGACAGACGCACTCCATCATCCGGAACGGGATCGACCAGATGCTGCCCGCGGGGATCGAGATGATTCACGGGCCGGGGTGCCCGGTGTGCGTAACGCCGCTGGAGCTGATCGACAAGGCGCTCAAGATTGCGGCGCAACCGGGGGTGATCTTCTGCTCGTTTGGAGACATGCTGCGGGTTCCGGGCACCGAGGGCGATCTGTTTCAAGTCAAGGGCGCGGGGGGCGACGTGCGGTTGGTCTACTCGCCGCTGGATGCGGTGGAACTGGCGGTGAAGAATCCGGAGAAGCAGGTGGTCTTCTTCGGCGTGGGCTTCGAGACCACCGCTCCGGCCAATGCGATGAGCGTGCATCTGGCCAAGCGGCGGGGGTTGAAGAACTTTTCGCTGCTGGTTTCGCATGTGCTGGTGCCGCCGGCGATCGAGGCCATCATGAGCTCGCCGGAGAATCAGGTTCAGGCGTTTCTGCTGGCCGGGCATGTGTGCAGCGTGATGGGGTACTGGGAGTATCCGCCGCTGGCCGAGAAGTACAAAGTTCCGATGGTGGTGACGGGCTTTGAGCCGCTGGACTTGCTGGATGGGATTCGGCGGGCGGTGGTGCAACTGGAGGCCGGGCGGCACGAGGTGGAAAACGCTTACGAGCGGGTGGTCACCTTCGAGGGCAACCGGGCAGCGCAGAAGCTGCTGGCCGAGGTCTTCGAGGTAACGGACCGGGCC
>JBEKZR010000261.1:0-5617 GCA_049509715.1 Occallatibacter sp.
AGCTTTGGGCATGAGAAGAATTTCAGTTCCGGCCGGCAGCGGCAGGGATTCCAGCAGGCGCTCAAAGCCCTGGGCCGCGAAGACGCAAGCCATGCGCAAACCGGCGTGGAGAGCTTCTTCGAGCAGGTTCAGGCCCTCGATTCCGGCCAAGCCACGCTGGTCACGATCAAAATTGGGGCCGGGGTGGGCCAGCGCTCTCCGGAGTTCTTTGAGGCGGGCATTCTGCTTACTCTGTACAATGCGGACAGGCATCTGAAGCGAACCATTTTATTCGCTTAGCCGATTTTAAGCCGTTTTGACGGGCGGCGAGCAGGCGAGTGCAACAGCCCAACTTGCACCAAGGCTGGTGCTGTGATAGTTTCCGATTTTATAGCGCCTGCAACTCGGGAACCGAGGTAGACATCCTTGTCCGCGGAGATCTTGCGCGTTCATCCCGATGACCCCCAACCAGACCGGATCGACTACATTGTCTCCTGTCTGCGCAAGGGCGGTGTTATTGCCCTGCCCACCGACACCTTCTATGGACTGGCGGTGGACCCGGTCAATCTGCATGCCGTGGAACAGATCTACCAGTTGAAGACCCGCCAGAAGCATAAGCCTCTCTCGCTGTTGATCTCCTCTTTAGCCCAGGCCTATGAGCTGGCGCGCAATACCGACCCGTTGCTGGACAAGCTGGCGGATCGCTTTTGGCCCGGTCCGCTCACGATTATCGTTCGCGCGGGCGCCAAGCTGCCGCTGCGCTCGACTGCCAATACCGGCAACGTGGCATTGCGCGTGCCGGACGCGGCCATTCCGCGGGCGGTTGTGGAGCGCTTCGGGCTGCCCATCACGGCAACCTCGGCCAACCTGCAGGGAGCGCCGGAGTGCACCAACGCAGCCTGCGTCCGAGACCAGATCGGCGACCGCATTCCGCTGATCGTCGACGGTGGTCCCACGGTCCGCGCGCAGCCTACAACCATCGTCGATCTTTCGCTGGGTTCCGGCCGCTGGGCGGTTCTGCGCGAGGGCGCCATTCCGACCCACGAGATCGTCACGGCTTTGCAGCGGTAGCCGAGATCAGGGAACAGAGAATAGGAGCAGAGCTTTCATTCAGTGGTACACAGATCGTTGACCGCGGATACACTGATACCTGAACCCTGATCTCTGCATCGGAAGGTTACGCGTGAAGCGCCGCCGGGCAAACCCGAAGCCGCGCAGGCCAAAGCGCCGCAGCAGGATTCTGCGCATCGCGCTCTTGCTATTACTGGCCCTGGCAATTGGCGCTCTGAGTTGGTGCCGCTGGGTCTATGTGCAAATTGAGACTTATGCCGGCCGGGATCATGCTGCGCCCTCGGACGCCATCGGAGTGTTTGGCGCGGCGGAGTACGACGGGCGGCCGTCACCGGTGTACCGCGCCAGGCTGGACCACGCCCTCTCGCTTTACGGCCGCGGAATTGCGCCTCTGATCATCACCCTGGGCGGAAACGGCGGCGATCAATACAACGAGGGCGCCGTGGGCCGCGAGTACCTGATGGGCATGGGCGTTCCCCAAGAAGCCATCATTGCCGAGACTGTGAGCCGCAACACCGAGGATTCGGCTCGCCGTATTGCCGTGATCGCCCGCGCCAACGGGCTGCGGCGGCTGGTGATTGTCAGCGACGGCACTCATCTTTTCAGGATTCACGAGATCTGCGCGGCGGATGGCCTCGATGTGTTGACTTCGCCGCGGCCGCGCGTGGCTGTCGAGGGCGGGACAAAAGGGGATGTGGGAGACGGCGAGCGCATCGCCCACGAGATACTCAGCTATACGGCCTGGCGGCTGCATCTGCACTGAAGATGACAGCGTGTCAGCAAGTTAGCCGCCTCGCAAGCAGCGTTCGTGAGGTCGCTCGGTGACTATCTCATTCAAGAATGGGAAAGGATCGCCAACAGGCCCAGCGCGAAGGCTGCGGCACTGGCGGTGGAGAGGAAATTGACCGCGTCGTTGTTGAGCCAGCTGCGGCGCTCCAGGGTTGCTCCCAGCAGGCTGTCGAAGACGAAGCCGAAGAGACCTCCGGCGCAACCGATCCAGAACAGGTCAAAGTCGCCGCGCAGGGCCAGGGTTCCAGCAAGGGCTATGATTCCCGCGGCTGTCACGCCGGCCAGGGTGCCGGCCAGGCTGATGGCGCCGTCCGTGCCGGGCTCGACGGAGCGCAGGGTGGTGATCATGCGCGGCCGGCCGCCGAGCACCTGGCCCACTTCGGAGGAAACCGTGTCTGCCGCGGCTTCGGAAAGCGCCGCCAGCCCCACGGCAAAGAGGGGCATGGGCGCGAGAGTGGCGCGCATGAACCAGTGGGTATCGGTTAACCAGGACTGCGCCAGTTGACCGGAGGCGAGCGCGGCCACGCCCAGATTGGCGGCCACCTGGGACGCGGTCCGGCCTTGCCGTCTCTCGGCCGTGCCGAGGCGCTCCTTTTGAGCGCGGCCCAGCCGGGTAGCAAAATAGGCGAGCAGGGAGACCGCCAGCACCGGGATCAGGGCCGTACGCCACGGCTGATAAGGAAACGTTACTGTGGAAAACATGAGGCTGGCGGTGATGACGGCGCCGGTTGCGGCTCCTGTCGGCGTGGCTGCCTTCAGCTTGAGGACCACGAGGCCCAGCAGCAGGCTGAGTCCCACTGTCCACACGGCTACCGGAGCCGCTTGCGCGGCCCACCAGGGGGTTTGGAGCACTACGCCGATGGCCGCACAGGGCAAAACGGCCAGCAGCACCAGCTTCGATTGCCAGGCCAGCTTCATTTGAGCCACGCTTCATCGTATCGTCCGGCGGCAAGGTGGGGAAGGCGCGCGGGCCATTCGATTGGGAAAGTGCGAGTGAATCGGTTTACACTGATCTTCGCGGCGCTTTTTCGAGCGCTTGTACTGATTACGGAGTCTTCAATGAAAAGGTTTTCAATCGCTCTTGCCGTTTTGGCCGGAATCGTTTTCACGGCAGCTGCCGCGCTGGCGCAGAATCCCGCCCAGCGGCTCGAACTTGATCGCAGAGGCGAGACCATTGTGCTGGAGCCCTATGCGCCGAACATTCTGCGCGTGACCCTCAGCTTGCAGCGGGAACCGGCGCAGGCCGCTCCCGGCTATGGTTTTGTTGCCGCTCCCAATGGCGAAGGCTGGAGCTCGGCCCGGACGGAGCAGTCCGACGTGTACCGCTCGGCGCGGATCGTAGCCACCGTGGAGCGTGAGCACTCGAGCAGCAGGCCGCCGGATCCCAATCAGGCGGCCCTTGGCAAATACTTCAGCGGCTCGGCGCCTGGCGCACACATCACCTTCACCACGCCGGAGGGCAAGAAGCTGCTGGAGATGACCGGCTGGGAGCAGGCGATTCTCAACCAGAAAGATGGCACCGCCGAACCGCTGCACGACCGGCGCGCGACGGACCCGGAGTTCTTCACCGTGGGCGCGAGCTTTGTTTCGCCGGAGGATGAGCACTACTACGGACTGGGCCAGAACCAGGAGGGATTTCTCGACCATCGCGGCCATGTGGTTCGCTGCTGGCACGATTACCTGGCCTCGGCCGGCCAGAGCGTGTGCGTGCCGTTTATGGTGACCAACAAGGGCTACGGGCTGGTGTGGGACAACCCCTCGAAGACCACCATCGAGCCGGGCTTCAACGAGCAGACGCGCTGGACCTCGCAGGTGGGCGACCGGGTCTCCTTCTTTGTGATCGCCGGGGCGACGGCGGACGAGATCTATGCCGGCTACCGGCTGCTGACCGGACCCACGCCAATGCTGCCCAAGGCCGCCTACGGCTACATCCAGTGCAAGCAGCGCTACAGTAGCCAGAAGGAAATGCTGGACGTTGCCCAGGGCTATCGCGACCGCCATCTGCCGGCCGACGTTATGGTGGTGGACTGGTTCTACTTCACGAACATGGGCCAGTTCGACTTTGATCCGAAGTTCTGGCCCGATCCCGCGGCCATGAACAAGCAGCTCCATGCAATGGGATTTGAGACGATGATCAGCGTCTGGCCGCGGTTTGTACCCGACGACCGCTTCTATGCCGAGTTGCGGGCCAAGGGCTGGCTGATTCACCTGGCTGACGGCACGCCGATCGACGGCCTGCCCTACGACCGCGCCGGCTCGGACATCGATACCACCAACCCCGAGACCGCCGCGTGGTTCTGGAGGACGATCCGCGACAACATCCTCAGCAAGGGCTTCGATTCGCTTTGGGCCGATGAGACCGAGCCCGACCTGCCTCCCAACGGCGCGTACTTCCATATCGGCCCCGGAACGCAGTTTTTCAATGTGTACCCGCTCTTTCACACCGCGGCGCTGTTTGATGGGTTCCGCAAGGATGAACCGGAACGGCGGGCGCTGATTTTGTCGCGCGACGCTTATCTGGGCGCGCAGCGCAACGGGACGATCTTCTGGTCCTCGGATATCTATCCCACCTGGGACACGCTCAAGCGGCAGATTCCCACTGGTTTGGATTTCGCGGCTTCGGGGCTGACTTACTGGTCCAACGACACCGGCGGCTGGCAATATCTGCCCGGCGAGCACCACCCGGCGCACAAACCGCTGCTAGACCCGTCCGATGCAAGGGCGAATGTGGGCGGCTACGACGACTACCCGGAGCTGTATACACGCTGGTTCCAGTACGCGACGTTTTTGCCGATCTTCCGCACGCACGGCAGCCGTCCGGCGAATGAGGTGTGGTCGTATGGCAAGGAGGCCGAGCCGATTCTGGAGAAGTATCTGCGGCTGCGCTATGAGCTGATGCCTTACATCTATTCGCTCGGCTACCGGACATGGCTCACCGGAGCGCCGTTCATGCGCGCGCTGCCGCTGGATTTTCCCGACGACCCGAAGGTGGCCGACCTGCGTGACGAATACATGTTCGGTCCGGCCTTCCTGGTGGCGCCGGTCACGGAACAGGGTACGACCAGCAGGAAGGTTTATCTGCCGGCGGGGGCCGATTGGTACAACTATTGGACCCAGGAGCGTGTGAAGGGCGGGCAGACCATCACGGTTCAGGCGCCCATCGACGCCATTCCGCTGTTCGTGCGGGCAGGTTCGATCGTTCCGCTAGGAGCGCCGGTGGAGAGCACGCACGAAACGCAGGCCATTGCGAAGGTTCGCGTGTACCCCGGCGCGGATGCGAGCTTTACGCTCTTCTCGGACGACGGCAAAACCTATGCCTACGAGAAAGGCGCGGGATCCGTAACGCGGCTGCACTGGGACGAAGCCAAACGCCAATTGAGCCACGAGGGCGAGCCGGCCTGGAGCGGGCCGGACGCCGCGGTCGTTGAGGTCGTCGGGGAGGTCGCCGGGCACTGATTCCCGGCCATGGCATCCTGCCAACGGTCTCCAAGACAAATGGCCGCAGCGGCCACGGGCTTGCCCGCGCCAATACCCTTTCGTGCTCCGGCCGCGTCTAATCCTCCGGTTGCCTGATTTACAATCACGGAGTAAGCAGGAAAGAACTGAATGAGGCTTTTTACCATGAATTCAGGCCAGGCGCGCGCGCGGTTGGTTCAGGCGGGCTCGGTCCTTGCGGCTGTCGCCCTGATTACCGGTTGCGGGAGCACATATCGGTCGGTGGTGACGCCGATCAGCTCCAGCGGGCCAGCCGCGCAGCCGTCGTCCTATGCGGTGACGG
>JBEKZR010000262.1:0-5575 GCA_049509715.1 Occallatibacter sp.
ACCACCGCACCCACGTCGCCGGATAGACCGGAGTGATAGAGCGTGGGCGTCAGCCCATCCGTCCCGCCGCAGTTGCGCATGTTCATGCGGATGACGTTGCAGCCGGCAGCCCAGGCCCGCGCCGTAATGCCCTGAATGTAGCGGGAGTCCGACGAGCCCTCAAGTCCGTGCACCAGCACCAGCGTCAGGCAGTTGGATCTGACTCCATAGGCGCGGCCTGCATCGGCCCCGTCTGGCTCAGACTGCCAGTGGCAATGGCACAGCACGCGGCTGCCATCGGCGGGGTCCACCTCGACCGCCTCGGAGACGGACGAAAGGCGGAAGGGCGGACGGGGAAGATAATTCCCCAAAATCGTTTGCAGGTGGCCGTTGGTTAAACCGCGCCGCGGCTCAAACGGGGTTAACCACTCTGGCAGTCCGCGGATCGCGTCGTCAACAACTGTGTTTTCAGGGATTTTTGGGGTCACGGAGACTCGGCAACTCGGGTAGTGGGGCTGGCGACCCCTGCGGTCCGTGCAAACTTGGGGCGGCGGGTGGGGATCGAACCCACGACATCCTGAGCCACAGTCAGGCGTTCTGCCACTGAACTACTGCCGCCATCTATCCTTGATTGTAGCATCGAATTAGGTCTTTCGGTCTCGTCCAGTCCTGAGGGAAAATGCCCATGCCCCGCCACGATCCAACCCCGGCAAGACACCAGGCCACGGCCAAGCTCCAGCCGCCGGACCGCTGGAACCGCGGCGCCTGGCTCTTCCGCGACCGGACTCTGCAAGAGATCGAAATTCTTCTGGACGAGGCATTTCGAGTCCCCGGCACCGGCATCCGATTCGGCCTGGGCGGAATCATCGGGCTAGTTCCCGGCCTGGGCGACGTGCTGGCCGGAGTGCTCTCGCTGATCATTCCCATAGCGGCCTGGATTCGCGGCGTACCCTACGTCACGCTGGCGCGCATGGCCGCCAATCTAGGCATCGGCGTGCTTGTGGGTTCGGTTCCCCTCTTTGGCGACATCTTCGACATCTTTTGGAAGGCCAATCGCCGCAACTACCGCCTGCTCTGCCGCCATTTGACCGAGCCGCGCCGTCACACCTGGCGGGACTGGATGTTTCTGCTGCTGCTGGCCGGTGCCCTGGCGCTGGTCTTCGCGGTACCTCTGGCGCTGGTGGTGTGGCTGTTGGTCTGGCTGGCCAGCCGCTAAGTGCTCCCGCTCAAACCCAATAGAAACCCGATTCGCGCTACAATCGAGGCAGAACGTCGGGGCGTAGCGCAGCCTGGTAGCGCATCTGCTTTGGGAGCAGAGGGTCGGGGGTTCAAATCCCTCCGCCCCGACCAGCATAAAGCATTGATAATACAAGCGATATTGACCATTTCAGCCACGCATCTGCTTTTTGCCGCTACAGCACTGTAGTCGATTTTGTAGCTGTCGCCGCCTCCGAGACAAATTCAGTAGCATTCCAATCGGATATTCAGTTGGTCGGGTCTTTGAAGTCCCTGTCGATGCCTCCTCAATCAAAGTGGTAGAGGAATCCTCTGCGAAGTCGCAGCCGACGCCGGGGATCGGATCAGTTAACTCGGTCATTCAAGGATTATTTTGCCCGATAGAGACGGACTTCCGCGGCCGTCAGTCCGTCGGCCATTTCCCAACACCAAGCGAACACCAATGAAGAGTCCACCTGCTGGACCGCAAGGCGACACGACAGATCCCTGGCTGTGGAAAATCGGCTCGGCGAGCAGTAAAATTGTCGAAGAGTGGAACCATCTCTGGCGAATGATTTCTTGGTTTTGAATCGCGCGACGAGTAAACTCAACATGTGATGCGTGTGGGAGCGGGACGACTGTTTACCACAGGCGGGAGGCTTCATGAACGGATGCGCATTTTGCTCAAATTCCGCATTTGATGATTCGCCGGAAGATTGGAATCAGCCTCTCCTTGAGAGTCGCAACTTCGCAGTCCTGCCTTCTCTTGGTGCCCTCGTGGAAGGCTGGCTCCTCATCGTCCCCAAAAAGCACTTTATCTCCGTTGGAGCTTTACCGGGCGCCCTCTGGAGTGAATTCAGTGCGCTCAAGTCCGATGTGGTTCATTTATCAGAGGAACTTTATGGACCCGTCTGCGTCTTCGAGCACGGGCCAAGCGCAGAAAAGCATCAAGTCGGTTGCGGCGTGGATCATGCCCATCTGCATGTCGTCCCAACCGCCCTTGATCTAACCTCAAGTGTTGCTCCCTTCCTACCCATTGGCGCACGGTGGACAGATGCCAATCTCAGGAATTGCAGAGACGCATACGAACGAGGAAAGGATTATCTGTACCTTGAGGACCAAGCGAGACGCGGTCAAATGGTCGTGCATCAGCGGCTCGGTAGTCAACTGTTCCGACGTGCGATAGCACTCGAGATCGGGTTCGACCAAGAGTTCAATTGGCGCGAGCATCCGCAATTCTCCAATGTGCGGAGTACGATCAACACCGTCAGACACGCAACGCGTTCCGCCTACATGGTGGGATCAGGAAATGCCGCATGACGGACATTACAGGGGTTCCAGGCTTCGGCCAGTCTGACCCGACCGACGGGCGGCCCATTCTCCAATGGGAATCTCGCTACCCAGCTGTCGCTAGAAGGCATATCCGAGGCGAAGCGATCTATCTAGGAATCCTTCTTTTCAGCATTCCGTCGTTAATGGCGTGCCTGTGGCTAGACCTGCCAAGGCATTTCTTTGCGCTTTCCGACATCAAATATCACCCTGTTCTCAAGTACGGAATAGCATGGCTTAGTGGGACGCTCGGCGGGACCCTTTTCGACTTGAAATGGTTGTATCATACCGTGGCAAGGCAGCGGTGGCATTTGGACCGCCGTCTATGGAGGATTTTCACTCCTCATATATCCGGTGGCCTTGCATTTGCCGTCGTCGCTCTTATTTCCTCAGGCGCGATGCGCATATTTGACGCCGGGGCTATGCAGTCTACCTCCCTGGTAACGGGAGTCGCATTCCTCGTTGGCTACTTTTCTGACAGTGCCATTGCAAAGCTGACTGATATAGCAGAAACGCTCTTCGGAACTTTTCGCTCTAAGGAGAAGGGCAAGCACCCTGACCCCTCATTACCCTCGGCCGCTCAGCTGCCAGAGAAAGAGCCATGAGAGACGCTTCTCCACTTCGCTATCCTGGCGGGAAATGGAGACTCTCTCCCTTTTTCGAACGCTTCCTTGCGCTGAACTTTTCGGCCCCTCCAAAGTATGTCGAGCCATACGCGGGGGGAGCAAGCCTCGCGCTCAGTCTCTTATTTAGTGGCTCGGTGCGAGAGATCTGGATCAACGATCTTGATCCCGCTATCCATGCCTTTTGGCATAGCGTCCTTATGCGTCCAGGCGATTTCTCTCGTCTAATCAGGACTGTGCCCCTTACGCCATCAGAATGGAAGAAGCAGAAGCAGATATATGCGAACGGGATTGCATCAGGGATCTTCCCCCTTGGATTTGCAACATTCTATCTTAATCGTACGAACCACTCGGGCATTCTCAACGGTGGAATGATTGGCGGGAAAGCTCAGGTTGGTACATGGACAATTTCGGCTCGCTTCAACCGCGATGAACTAGCTAGGCGCGTTCTCCGAATTGGCCAGTGGAGAGGACAGATCCATCTTTCTCAGAGGGACGCGGCTGTGTTCCTAGCGGCGGGTGGATTCGATTCTGAGACGCTCTTATACCTCGACCCTCCGTACTACCGGGCAGGAAGGGCGCTTTACCTCAACGCCTATAAACCTGCGGACCACGCCACTGTTCGTGACACAGTCGCCACAACTGGTTCCCCGTGGATAGTGTCCTACGACCATAACAATCACATAAGAAATCTATATCATGGATACCGTTCACGAAAGCTCGAACTCATGCATACGGCCAGAGCCGCGAAGATAGGAAAGGAATTCTTGTTTTTTTCACCCCGCGTCAGAATCCCCCTGGTTAGGTCCAGGACGACAAGAGCACCGCATCATCCCCAAACAACGAACGGTCTATCGTCTGACTGAGGACATTTCAATGGACCCGGCCCCGACTAGAGAGCAGCCTTCACCGGAGGGGCGCCGTTCTGCCATTAGCAAACATCCAATACCCCTACGAAGCCTCCTCATTGTTTCGCCTGCTGGAGTCTCGTCCATTCCCCCAGATGCCCTCTCGCCCGAGGTTGCCGGTGTAAAGGCTTTCGGGCTGTGTTCCATGCCGGAGCAATGGGTTCCTCCTTTCTTTGTTCTGACCGCAGAGTGCCTTGACGGGTCCCTTACGGACGAAGAACTCGTTGCGAGACTGGACGCGGCGTTATCTTCCTGCAGGGTTCTGACGAAAAGCGTCATTATTCGATCCAATGGCCAGGATGAGACCATCCGAGACAGGGGGAGATTTGTTTCGCGATCATGCGACCGGGCCAATATCCTTGTGGCAATTCGGCAATTGAACGAATCCGTAACCAGATCGACATCAAGAGTCGTTCACTGGATAATTCAGGCTCTCGTTGAGGAAAGGCTCAAAGGTCAGCTCTCGAACGAACGACGCCTAAAGCTCGAACGGCGAGATTGGGTTGCAGAGATCGAGCCGACATCGGCACAGCCAGGATACCAGTCGAGTATCGCGGTTCGCGGATGGCGTGACGGCAAGGTTGCAACGGATCTGAATCTCGAGTGCACTTCAGAAACCCAGATTACATTGCGTTTGAAGCGGGTTGCTATGTGGGCCATGACGTTCTCTACCCGTCTTCTTTTTGAATGGGTTTGGGATGGCGCTTCCCTATATATCGTTCAAGCCGATATCGCAGATCCTATCGGTGGGGTTCAGCCTAAGGAACTTCTTCCAACCTCAGTCGCGAACATATCTCCGATAGACCTCGTCGCATTTGGGAGCGCACAGCCTATCCACTATCAAACATTTGCCAAGCTACGAAACGCCCGCATCTACAATGACCTCGGATATACGATGCCTGAGTTCTATGTACTGGACCGACAGGACATGATCCGCTCACTTCTCAGTGGGATCGTTTCTGCCGAGTTGGAGGCGGACTTAGAAAAGCTGACACGCCGCCCTTTAATTCTTCGAACGGATGGAGTGAGTCTGCCCGGCGACAAGTGCGATATGCTGCCTCGAAGCGAAGAGCTAAGATCTCTGGAGTCGGCAAAGGCATGGCTATTAGGAACTTTTGGTCCCAAGATTCGAGAAATGGGTATCGAAACCTTGAATTTATGCCTCATTGCACACCACTTCATACCATCGGTAGCTTCTGCATGGGCTCGCTCAGAACCGGGCAAACGATGGGTGCGCATTGAATCCTTATGGGGTATCCCTGAGGGCCTCTATTGGTACTCTCATGATACTTTTGAGGTTGACACGGCTGGGGCAAATCTCGCCGCACCGCTGGCATCTGGTGCAAAGTATCACTTCCGCGAGAGATTACGATTCAAGGGAACCTTTATTGCACCGGATGAGGTCGGTGCATGGGTGAATCATCAGCCCATGAGTCCACAAGACTGGGGGCGCAGTGTAACAAACTCTGATTGGCTTTCTGAGATCGCCCACACTACGCGACGGATTGCCGAGAATGCTCA
>JBEKZR010000263.1:0-5528 GCA_049509715.1 Occallatibacter sp.
CGAGCGACTTCGGGGTTACGAGTTCCTGCCCCACCGCTCCTAATACTCTCCCAGCCCCCCCAGCGGCGAATACCTGCCAACTGAATGTGACCTTCACGCCAACCGCATCGGGATCCAGAACCGCCACGTTGAGCGTGACCGACAACGCGAGCAACAGCCCGCAGACGGTTTCACTGAGCGGCAACGGCAACCCGCCTGTGTATATCTCGCCGAACGCGACGGAAACCTATACGGCGCCCGTGGGCACCACCAGCGCCTACAGAACCTATACCATCATCAACGAACAACCGAACACAGCGCTGGTCTTCAGCAACATCAAGCTTACCGGCGACTTCATCGAGTCGGCGACGACCTGCCCGATTGGCGGCGCAGGAATAGGCGGAGCAGGGACGACAGCGAGCTGCACCGTCTCGGTGGAATTCGATCCCAGCATCGGCGGCGTCCGCGACGGCCAATTGCAGGTCTACGACAGCGCATTGACCAGCCCACAGGTGCTCAACGTCACCGGCACCGGCACCTCTCCGCTTACCATTTCGCCAGCGTATCTCTCGTTTGCCTCACAGACGGTCGGCACCGTCAGCCCCACCAAGACAATTACGCTGACCAATCACGAATCGCAATCGGAGACCTTCTCGTTCGCCGCCGTCGGCTCCCTGGCGGCCGCCGACTATCAGGCCAACACCAACTGCGCCACAGGCGTGATTGCTGCCAAGTCGTCCTGCCTGATTTATGTCAACTTCACTCCCACCTCGGTCACTCCCAGCACCACGCGTACCGGCACGCTGACAGTGACGGACTCGGCGCCAGGTGGAACGACGCTGGTCGCATCGCTTACCGGTTCGGCAACCGCCACTAATCCGCCCGCGGCGGTGTCCGTGGTATCGCCTGGAGCCGGAGCATCCGGCACGGTCGTGCCCGTGGTCATTACCGGCAACGGCTGGACGCATTTCAGCGCGTCTTCGGCGATCACCTTCGTCGAGACGGACAGCACCAGCACTCCCTGCAACATCGCCGTGAGCGCCGTTACAGCACCCACACACAACACCATCAACGCCACGTTGACACTCAGCGGCGGCATCTATGGCGCCTGCAATATTACGGTCAAGACACCGCTGACGGGCGGAGGCACGGAGACGGCTTCGCTGTTATCGGCCTTTACCATCGCCGATCCGACCCTGGCGCACACCATCACCTCCGTCACCCCGGCCTTTGGCTCGCAGGGCCAGACGCTGAATGTGGACATTGCCGCCACGGGCACGCACTTCGTGCAGGGCGTCACCATTGCCAACTTCGGCGACGGCGTCAGCATGAACTCCCTGACCATCTTGGACGCGACCGATGCGGTGGCCAACATCACCATCAGCAACACCACGCCGATCGGCTATCGCACCGTCACCATGCAGACGAACGGAGAGTTCGCGGTCTCGGTTCTCACAGCGCAAGATAACCCTATCTTCCAGATCGGGCCCAACAACGCGGCGCTGCTCAGTATCAGCCCCACTTTGACTCCCGTCACGCCCACTGTGGTGCCGCAGGGATGGAGCGGCCAGGTATACCTGACAGCTTCCGGAACCCACTTCCTACAGAATGCGACCGTGCTCTCGATCGGTGGCGGCGTCATCGTGGGTGACGTTACGGTGACCAGCCTGACCACTGCAATCGCGCAATTGGCGGTGCCTGCCGGTGCAACGATCGGCTTCCAGAACGCGACCGTATCGACGGGGGGCGAAATCGCGACCCTGAGTAACGCGATCACCATAGCCGGAGCAACACCGGCTCTGATCTCGGTGGCGCCGAGTTCCGGCCGGCAGGGCCAGACAAATCTGAACGTGGTGATCACCGGAAACGCCTATACGACTTTCACCACAGGCTCCCTGTCGGCGGACTTTACCGGCGAAATCACTGTGAACTCGGTTACACCGACTTCCCCGAGCAGCGTGACTGTGAACATCTCGATCAGTCAGGCCGCCAACGTGGGATCAATCACGGCGACTCTGATCAACGGCGCCACGAACTTCCCGTTCACATTCACGGTTACGCCGTCCAGCGCTTCGATCACGAGCGTTGCACCCAACTGCGTGCCGCAGGGCGGGCAGGTGACCCTCGGCGTGACCTCCGTGAACACCAACTGGGTACAAGGCACTACGACTGCCTCTTTCTATCCGGCCGGCGTTCCAACACCCAGCGTGGATGAGGTCACGATCAACAGCCCGACGAACGCATCCCTCGCCATCGCTGTTCCCACAACCTCCCCGGTAGGCAACTACGGGTTCTATATGGCCACCGGCGGCCAGGTCGTGAGTTCCTCGATCTGCGTCTATGCCAACACGCCGACCCTGACCATGAGTCCGGCCAACGGCCTGCTTCCCACGGCCCCCGCTGTCAACAGCTTCACGGTCAACTTTACCGGCCAGTTCACCAGTTGGGGGCCGACCACTCTGCCGGTCATCGCCGGCGAGGGCGTAACCCTGTCAAATTTCCAGGTCCTTAGCCCGGTGAGCGCCAGCGCCACGCTGACCATCATCGCCGCCACCAATGGAACGCCCACCGCTACCGGCCCGCGGCTGGTCACTTTGACCACCGGCGGACAAATCGTCACCACCTACTTCAACGTCACCAGCACGCCGGTTGGCATCATCAGCGTCAACCCGGATCACACGCCGCCAAGCACCACTGTGGATGTAGCGATTCTCGGTTTGAACACGCACTTCACGTCTGGAACCACTCAGGTTCTCTTTGGACCGCAAATCACGGTGAACAGCGTCACCGTGACCGACAACACTCACCTGACAGCCAACATCACCACCAGCTATATGCTCGGCGGCGTGTTGACGCCGTCCCCGTCCGGATGGCAGTCCATCTACGTCAACACCGGCGCGGAGCAGGTCATGGCCGGCTTCCTGGTGGATTATCCCGCCACTCCGAGCCTCGTCAGCGTCAGTCCTTCCAGCGGCGCGCAGGGCGCAACCCTCAGTGACGTGGTCATTACCGGCAACTTGACCGACTGGCAACAGGGTGTAACCGAAGCCATTCTGGGCGCGGGCGTCAGCATCTCCAACCTGACGATCACCAGCCCCACCACGGCCACGGCGACCATCGCCATCAGCCCAACTGCGCCTGTGGGCGGCAACACGGTCGTCATGTACACCGGCTCGCAGATCGTGAGCGGTAGCTCATTCAGCGTAACCCCGAGCGCGGCCTATATCCAGAGCGTCGAGCCGAACTTCACCTGCCCGAATGCGAACACCATCAACATTGCGGGCTTCAACTGCTCACCTGGCAGTTCGCCCACCGGGGTTCCGGTCGTTGCGCAACTGCAGACCGTCACACTGAACATCGTCGGAGTGGGCACGCACTGGCTGCAGGGCGAGACCACGATGAACTTCGGTTATGGCGTCGTGACGGATCAGCTCACCATCACCAGCCCGACCACGGCAACGGCGCAAATCACCGTGCTCTCCGTCGCTGCGGTTGGTTTCTCCACGCTGACCACATTCACAGACGGCGAAGTTGTTTCGTTGCAACAGGCCATCGACATCGAAGAGGGGTCGCCGATTCTTCTGGCCATCTCGCCTGGCGGAGCCGAGCAGGGCACAGGCTTGACACTACAGATTCTGGGCCGCTTCACGCACTGGACGCAGGGCGTCACCCAGGTGACGTTCAACAATCCGGATCTCTCCATCGTTCCGAATTCGATCAACGTGATCGACTCCGAGAACATGACCGTGGGCGTGAACGTGAGCCCGCTGGCCTATGTGGACTACGGCTCCCCGTGCGGCCACGTGATTACCGTGACCACCGGCAACGAGCAGGTCTTTACCGATCCGCCCACGCTGAACAACTTCTGCGTCTCGCAGGGTGCGGAAGAGATCACCTCGGTCACGCCGAACGTCGGCGTGCAGGGATCGACCGAGTCGTTGACCATTGTGGGTTCGGCCACCGACTTCGTCAGCGGCGAGACCCAGGTCAGCTTCGGCGACGGCGGCATCAGCGTCGGTACGGTTACTGTGTCCACCCCCACCAGCCTGACAGTTCCGGTCGCCATCTCGACGTCCGCCTTCACCGGTTACCACACGGTGACGGTGACCACACTGGGCGAAGTGGCAACGCAGCAGTACGCCTTCACGGTGAGCCCCGGCGTAGCTACGCTCAATGAGGCCATCCCCAACCAGGCCGAACAGGGCGCGCCGATCATCACCAGCCCAACCTGCTCGACCCTCCCGTACTGTGTGGTCCGGCTCATCGGCCAGTATTCGCACTTCAGCAGCCTGAGCACTGCCACCTTCGGCACGGGCATCACGGTACATTCGGTCCAATACATCAGCGCCACCGAGGTGGACGCGTCCATCACCATCGATCCGCTCGCCTACACGGGCGGCCGCCTGGTCACGGTTACCACACCTGGGGTTGCCTGCTCTATATTGGCCAACACCAACAACGCGTGCCCCGGCGGCGCCACTACTGGCACCGGCAGCGAGATCGTCTCCGCTAACGTGTTCACCATCATTCCGGGCCCGGCGATCATCTCCAACGTTGCGCCGAATACCGGCAACGAGGGCCAGGAAGTGGTGTTCAACATCACCGGCTCAGCTACTCACTGGGCGCAAAACTTCACCCAGTTCTATATCGCCGGCGGCGGCTACGATCTGACCATCAACTCGGTGGTCATCAACAGCGCTACCAGCGCCACGGTGGATATGAGCATTTCTCCGACCGCGAACCCCGGAGCGCGTTCCATCTACATGGTCACGAACGGCGAATCCCTGACCGACAGCGGCGCCTTCGTGGTGACTGGCGGCGTCCCGGTGATCGCCTATCTCAGTCCCAGCAGCAACCAGAACAATCCCGCTAGCCCAACCACCGGCCTGGAAGTGGACATCTATGGCATCTACACCAATTGGGCCACGGGAAGCAGCACGGTGAACTTTGGCCCCGGCATCACGGTCGAGTCGTTCCAGGTGGATAACGCGACCCACATCGAGGCCGTGATCAACATTGCCGCCAACGCCCAGGACGGTTACCGCACAGTCGTTGTGCAGACCGGAACGCAGGGTCTCACGGGCAACTTCCTGGTGACCGCGCCCGCGCCTCCGCCGACTCCTTATATCTGGTACTTGTCGCCGGGCTCGGCACTCCCAGGCCAGACGTTGACCATCACCTTTAACGGCGCCTACACCGATTGGCAGCCCGGAACCGGTCCGGCTTGCGGTCAGACAGGCACCACCTTGACCGGCTTCAACGCCAGCGTCACGGTGAATTGCTTCCAGGTGCTCAGCCCGACCACGGCAATTGCCAACATCACCATCGCCGGGAATGCATCTGCATCGACCAGCGACCTGACGCTGACCACGCCCGCCACCAGCATGTATCCCTCGGGAGAGGTGGAGAACGCCCAGTTCAGCGTGGTCATTGCCCAGCCGGTCCTGACCATCGTCGATCCAGGCTCCGGCATTCAGGGCGCAGCCAACCTGACCGTCGACATCCTCGGCCAGTACACCACCTTCGACAGCACCACTACGTTCAGCTTT
>JBEKZR010000264.1:0-5525 GCA_049509715.1 Occallatibacter sp.
TGCAGAGCTGGATTCACTCGGATTGATCCCGGGACAGGCGAGACCGGGCGAGGGTATAGCAAGACGCAGTTAGGCAACACCGTTGGGGACCGGAAGGGGTAAGCGGAGTCAGGGATAACAAGGGCAAGCGTAATCCGAACGGTAGAGGAAGAGCGCATTGAGGGAAAGGACCGAACTTGGCCGAGCAGGGATACGAGAGCGGGACAGCAAGGCACCGCCAGTCGGCGAATATGCCCGGGTTGCGCAAGGCGGCCGTCCTTCTTGTCGCCGTGGGAGAGGGGCTGGCCAAGGAGATTCTGCGCGCCCTGCCCGAGGCCGACGTGCAGCGGCTCACCGAGGAGCTGGCCGATCTGCGCGGCATCACGCCGGAGCTCTCGGCCGAGGTTCTGGAGGAGTTTTGGGAAGTTCTGGAGACGCAGAACTTCATGATCCACGGCGGGCTGGACTACGCCAGCCGTCTGCTGGTCGAGACCTTCGGCAAGACACGCGCCGACGATCTGCTGATGCTGGTGCGCCGTTCCCAGGAGGCTGCCCAGGGCAATCTGGCCAAACTGCAGCGCACCGACCCCCAGCAGCTGGGCAAGCTGCTGGACTCCGAGCATCCGCAGACCATCGCTCTGGTCCTGGCGCATCTGGACCCGCGGCGGGCATCGATGGTGCTGGACAACTTAAGCGAGGAGCACAAGGTAGTCTCCATCCAGAGGTTGGCCGAGATGCGGCAGTTTTCTCCGGAGATGGCGCAGAAGGTGGCCCACATCCTGCATCGTCGCCTGGAGAGCGTGGGCGACACGGCGCGCAAGAGCTATTCAGGTTTCAAGGCGGTGGCCGACCTGCTCAACCGGCTTAACGCCGAGGAGTCGAAGAAGATTCTGGAAACCATTGAGGACGGCCAGCCGGAGCTGGCGTTGAGCATCCGCAACCTGATGTTCACCTTCGAAGACCTGGTCACGGTGCCGCCGGCCACCATTCGCGAGATCGTCTCCGGGTTGGACAAACGCCAGTTGGCGCTGGCGCTACGCGGCGCCAACGAAGAGTTGCGCGCCCAGATATTCAAGTCGATGAGCTCGCGGGCCGTGGAGATGCTGAAAGAGGACATGGAAGTGCTGGGTCCGGTGCGCTCGCGCGAAGTGGCGCAGGCGCAGCAGGAGATCCTCAACCTGGCCCGGCGGCTGGAGGCCGAAGGAAAGGTGATTCTCAAGTTGGAGACCGGCGACGAGATGCTGGCATGAACAGTGGTCAGTGGACAGTGATCTGTGGTTAGTTGTTGGTTTCTTGGTTATCGGCGGTCAGTGATCGTTACTTGCTTCATTGCTGTTCGCCGAGCACTGACCACTGACAACTGAGGGGCGAGAGAGGGAATCCGTGCAGGCGATGGAATCGGCGAATCGAACTCGCGGGCCCGGACGCATCGAAGTCTTCGAGTATCCGGCCCGCCCCGATGAGCCTTCCTGGCCCGCCTGGGGTAGCTGGGCCGAGGCGGAGCCGGGGGAAACCTCAGACAAAGGGCGAGAAATGCGCGTTCGCGCCGGCGGGGCAGCCGGGGCTGGGCAGCGCGCCGAGTCTGACCAGAAGCTGTCAGAAGAAGCGCTCCGGTCCTTCGAAGCTGGCCGCGAAAGAGGGCGGCCTGAAGGCCGCCAGGCCGAGCGCGAGGCCCAGGCTGCTGTGCTGGCGGCTGGCGAAGAGCGGCGCATGCGGCAGGCCGCTGAGTTGATCGAAAGCTTCGCACAGGAGCGCGACCGGTATCTGCGCGCGGTCGAGCATGAGGTCGTGGAACTGGCGCTGGCGGTCTCTGCGCGCATACTGCGCCGCGAGGCGCAGATGGACCCGCTGCTGCTGACCGGAGCTGTGCGCGTGGCTCTGGGGCAACTCTCCGGGTCGACCCAGGTGCGGCTGCGGGTGCCCGCGGCGGAACTGGAGCTGTGGACCGAAGCCATGGCCCTGCTGCCGAACCTGGCTTTGAAGCCCGCAGTGGTTTCCGGGCAGGAGATGCGGCTGGGCGACTGCATGATCGAGACCGAGCTGGGCACGGTGGACCTGGGAATTCGCGCGCAACTGGGAGAGATCGAGCGCGGCTTCTTCGACCGTGCCGTCGGGCGGCGCGCCCAAGCTGCCGCTCCGCCAGACGAGGCGGCGATCTCCGTCCGGGAGACCCGGCCGTGACACCGTTTCTAGCCCGCTACTTCGAACGTCTGGAGCGTGGTCAGCCCTGGCGCTGGCGCGGGCAGGTCCTGGAGTCGGTGGGCCAGACCATCGAGTCGGCGGGTCCGCTAGCCTCAGTGGGCGAGTGCTGCGAGATCCAGGACCAGTTCGGCCGTCCGCATCTGGCCGAGGTGATCGGATTTCGCGGCACCAATGTCCTGTCGATGCCCGTAGAGAGCACGGAGGGCATTCGCTTCGGAGATCCGGTGTCGGCCCTGGGCGTGAGTCCGGAGATCGAGGTAGGTCCGGCGCTGATGGGCAGGGTGCTGAATGCGCTGGGAAGGCCGATCGATGGAGGCCGGTATCCCGAGGTTGCCGCGGCCATGTCTCTGGATGGGGCGGTGCGCCCGGCCTTGGAGCGCGTGGCGATTCGCACTCCGCTGGGCACCGGCATCCGCGCCATTGATGGCCTCTTGACGGTGGGCCGGGGCCAGCGGGTGGGCATCTTTGGCGGATCGGGGGTGGGCAAGAGCACGCTGATTGGCATGATGACCCGCAACACCGAGGCCGATGTGACGGTCGTGGGGCTGGTGGGCGAGCGTGGCCGCGAAGTGGGAGAGTTTCTGGAGGACTCGCTCGGCGATGAGGGCCGGGCGCGGTCCGTGGTGGTGGTTTCGACCTCCGACCAGTCGCCGCTGATGCGCATGAGGGCGGCGTTGGCCGCCACCACGGTGGCCGAGTTCTTCGCCGCCCAGGGGAAAAACGTGCTTCTGGTGCTGGATTCGCTAACCCGCTTCGCCATGGCCGCCCGTGAGATTGGCCTGGCGGCAGGGGAGCCGCCCACGGCCAAGGGATATACGCCATCGGTCTTCTCCCGGCTGGCCCGCCTGGCGGAGCGGGCCGGGCAGTTCCGCGTGGGCTCGATCACCGCCTTTTACACCGTGCTGATGGAGGGCGACGACCAGCAGGACCCGCTGGTGGACGCTGTGCGGTCGCTGCTGGACGGCCATGTGGTGCTCTCCCGCGCCCTGGCTGCCGAGGGCTGGTATCCGCCCATCGAGGTGCTGGACTCGATCAGCCGGCTGATGCCGGTCGTCACTGAACCCCAGCATCGCGAGCATGCCGCGCTCCTGCGCCGGTTGATGGCCGTCTACGCCCGCTCCGAAGATCTGGTGCGCATCGGGGCCTACAAACCGGGCTCGGATCCGGATCTCGACCGAGCCCTGCGCGCCCGGGAAGCGATGCGCGCCTTCATGACCCAGGAGGCGCACGAGCAAGTCCATTTTGCCGACTGCGTGCGCCGCCTCTCCAGCTTGGCCGAGGAGCTGTGAGCCCATGGCCGTCCCGCGCGCACTGCGCCGCCTGCTGCACATCCGAAGTCTCGAAGAAGAACAGCGCTGGCTGGCGCTGGAGTCCGCAATAGGAGAGCTGAAGCGCCTGGAACGCGCGTTGGCGGCTACCGCCGAACGGGATCGCCGGGGCCGGAGGTTGGTCGAGGCCAGCGCCCGCTCCGGGGAGTTGCCGGACCGGCTGGCCGGCCTTGAGGAGACGCGCGCGGCCACGCGGCATGCCGCAGTGCTGGCTCCCAGGATCGTGGCTGTGGAGTTGGACGTGGCCACGCTGCGGCAGGAATTTCTGGGGAAAAGGGTCGAACGCCGGCAGGCCGAGACGTTAATCCGGGAGACGGAGGCACGGGACGCCATCGAGGCCGGACGGCACGGCCAGCAGGCACTCGACGACTGGTACCGCTTCCGATTGCATCGGGCAGAGACCAAAGAGGAACCGGACCAGTCTGCCACCCCGGTACCGGTCAGCGCGGGAAACGAGCGTATTACGAAGAAAACTTGAGTGAGATTTTGATGCTGGTTGCACGGCCTTCCCGAAACGGTATCGACGATCCCATTCCTGACAATGCTTTAACCTGCGCCCACACCCTTTGGCACGGCATCTGCTTTTACCCAGGCCATGACCGTTGCCACACTTATCGAGATCGGAACGGGAGGGCATCCGGAGCCGGGCCAGAGTCAGGTTCTGACCAGGACGCCGGGCAAGGCGCCGAACCTAGGGCTGGCCGGTGGGCCTGGTTCCAGTCTTTCTCCGTCTTCCATGCCGGGCGCTGAGAGCTTCCGTTCCAGTTGGCAGTCGTTGCTGGCTTCTCTGGGCGCGGGCCTGGATGGACTCAGCGAGGAAGAGACCGTAACAGACATTAAGGATACGGTTGGGGAAGCTTTCCCGGCAGGGGCGGCAGGAAGAGCCTCCGGGGCAAGCCCGATGCCTGTTGGCGCTGCAGCCCCACAGAGGAACACCTCCATCCCGCCTTTGGCAAAGCTCGAGGAACAGAGCGACGGATCGGCGGCCGGCGGTGCAAGCCTGACGCGGGCTGGCTCTCGTGCCGGGATTGCTGCTTCAAGAGACGCAGCGGGAGTGGCCCGGCAAGCCGCGGCCGATCCGGCTGGGAAGCATACGGAAAACGCCAATCCGCCAGAACCGTCCACCGATACGCGCCCGGCCGAGAGCCGCAAGAGCGCAAAACTTCAACCAGCCTCCGCTGAAGCCGTTGTTACGCCGGCTTCTACGCTTGCGGAGATTGTTTCATTGGTCATGCCTACATCCGGCTTCGCCCATCCGCCGGCAAACGCCGCTGAATCTCAGAAACAGACTTTAACGTCCAATCTCTCCACTGGATTGCGGGACAACGCCAGCCGGGACACCTTGCAACGAAGCCCATCGAATGCCGACAGTCCCGGATCGGCAGCAGGCCTGACAAGCCCTGCCGGAGGCCATGCCGCAGACCAAGGTCCAGCGGTTGCGAATGCCTCGCACAACGCTCCTGTGACCGGGGATTCGTTGAATCGGGGTGTGAGCAGCGCACCCTCCGGCGAAGGGGAAGTTGTTTCTGCCCGAGATGAGTCTCCGGTGTCTGGCCGGACAGAATCTCATGCTGAGAACCAGCCGCAGACGATTCCTCAAGGGCAGAATGCGATCCAGGCACAATACCAAACCCAGGAAGTGAAAGCCGTTGAGATTCCGGTGTCGAACCTCGCGCCGAGTCCTTCGCCCACGAATGCCGATCCCGGCCTCTCCCAGTCAAGCGCGCCTTTGGCGATGTCCCCGATGGCGGTGAAGCCAGAGGTTGCCGGCAGCGCGCGGAGTACAGGGCAGACTACGATGCGGCTGGCTCATGTGGCCAGCCCGGTGGAAGCGGCCCAGCAAGAGAATCATCTTCTGGGAGGGCACGCCGGCAACTCAGCACTGGATGGGTCCACCCTGTCGCGCGATCTGGCAGGCGCGCCTGGGGCAGGGAACACTTCAGGCAACATGGCGGGAACGGCGCCGGGCGCCGCAGCCGGAGTGGGCGGCCGCGAGACCTTTGCCGCGCTCGATGC
>JBEKZR010000265.1:0-5494 GCA_049509715.1 Occallatibacter sp.
AGGCGGGAGTATCTCTGTATTCCTTGTTATAGGCTTCAATGCGAATTTCCGACGACGGTACAAAACCCAGGTCAATCCCCACTACTTCGTGAGTTGACCTCATGGGCAACAATGATCGATTCTCCGGATACGAGAGCATATACACGTACGGAGGCAATTGTGCATAGCTGGCGAATGCCGCATGAATTCCTATCGAATCGCTGAGCCTATATCGCATACTCACGCGCGGAGTAAGCGTGTAGTGGTTCCCTAATGCAAACGTCTGCAGCCGCCCTCCCGCGCTCAACTCAAGGGCCTTTGCCAGATGTACTGTCAGCTGTACATAGGATCCGGTTTCTCCAGTTGAGAAACCAGACGTGAAGGATGTGGAATCTGCCCGAACGGGAGCGGCGGAATACGGCGAGAAAGCACCTATTGGTTGGTCGATCTGGTAATGCGGTCGCTGCAGCCAGAATGCACTCCCAGCCGACAGCGCAAACCGGGATACGCTCCATTCATAGTTATAGCTCGCGGAGCTGAACGCGCTGTTTGAATCTTCCGTGTAGACCGGTGTTGGCTGAAAGTCCGATGCGGGGATTGGGCAGCGCATATCGAGAATTTGGGCACTCGTGGAACCGATGATCTCGTCCTGCTGGTGAATGTGTTCGATTTGTTCCGAGTCGCTGATACTGGCGACGGCGAACGAGTGCGTCGAATACACGCGCTGCAACTCGACCCCTGTTGTCTCGCGCCATCCGGAATATTGCGAAGAGATGGTGCTGGTCTCATAGGGGTCAGCTAAGCAAGGGGCGACTTGGTAAGAGTCCCATCCCGCAACATTCAACAGAGAGAGTCGATTGCCGGAAGCATCGTTGTGTCGAAAGCGGGTCAGTTCATTAGTATACGCCGGCATGTCATTTATACCGGCGGCGTTCATCACAGCGAGAATGCCGTGATGTGCCGAGACGAGCAGATCCCCCCCGTGCAGCGCTTTTTCGGAGAGTCCGCCAACTCCCTGGATCCCCAGATCGACTTCCGCATGCTCGGTCAAATTCGCGGGATCCAGAGTTTGAATCTCGGTCACCGACGAAAGCCGTTCCGGATACTGGGCGTCGTAACCCCCGGTGTACATCTTTAGCCCCTGGACGACTCCAGCGTCAATCATCGGGCCAAAGCCGCCGGTTGTGCCCAGCGTGGCCAGATGATTGATGTTCGGCACCTCGATGCCATCTACCAGAAACAGGTTCTCCATCGGATGTCCACCGCGCACCACCGCTTCATTGCTGAGGTCGCTCGTGGCCACGACACCGGGAAACATCTGGAGGAATCTAGAGATATCCCCAAATGCGCCTGCGGTGGTAATAATCTCCTGGCCGCCTGCTTGATACGGTTCCGGTCGGCTGGTCTCCAATTCCCGCTCCTCACCAACGACTTCGACGGTGGCGATGACTGGCGCGAAGTGGTTGCTGAGGGCGTCAAACAAAGACGCAGGCGGAGATGGAACTCCACTGGTAGGAGTTTTGGCAACAGTCGCGCTTGTCGAGGTTGCCAGACTCGTGATTCCAGTTCCTGCCCGGTTGTCACTCACGGGTAGCGTCTTTGCATGCGGCAAAGACGCAGGCGGAGATGGAACTCCACTGGCAGGAGTTCCGTCAACAGGTGCGCTTGCCGCGGTTGCCGGAGTCGTGTTTCCAGTTCCTGTCCGGCTGTCACTCACGAGAAACATCCTTGCTTCCGATCGTGGGTGCGGGTTTTGGCACCACGATGACGTGGATACCAGGAGGGCAATGAACAGGCTGGCGCCCGAAAAATAGCAACATACACGCATTGAGGTTATTTCCTTCAATGCGTTAAGCCGGCACTCAAGCGCCCAAGGCGCTAGAGGAATGATTGGAAGAATCTAAGGAACCCGCGCCTCGCAATCCGTAAGGACCGTTTGACGCTGGACCGCCTGATGGAGCACAGTTCGCCTTCGGTAGCCGCCCGGTACTACATCCATGTCGCAGACGCACATCAGGTATCCCGCCTGGTGCGAGCGTGTGTGTCGCCTGTCTACAACTTCCGTCACATTATCAACAGATTACTATATTCATTGCTTGACAGTAAAAACGTAACTCTCTATGGTAAGGTTACTTTCAGACCAGAAGACGACGGACACTCCATGCGATGGAGCGCGAGGTGTAGTTCTGCCTGAAAGCTTCGGTTTGAACATTTGAATGAGAAGTACTCATTGATTCTCCCCCCTTTGGTTGATCGGTTGCTTAATGTAGCCCCACAGATCGTGGTCAAAACGATTTCTGTGTCATTCCAATTTTGTTCTTGGGAGGACCATGCCAGCGTTAGGGAAAGACTTTGTAGTTGCAACGCGGTATATTCGCAATCTTCGTGGTGGCTCACAACCCATTCTGGTTCAGGCAAGTGATGGATTGGTTTACGTAGCCAAGTTCACCAACAACCTGCAAGGGCCCAACCTGCCCTTCAACGAGAGCATGGGAAGCGAACTTTATCGCCTCTGCGGGCTGGCTGTTCCCTCCTGGAAGCCGCTGCTGGTCACCGATTCCTTCCTCGACCAGAACACAGACTGCTGGATGCAAACCCCGGAGGGGCGTCTTCGGCCAGCCTCAGGCTTGTGCTTCGGCTCACGCTTCCTGGGCGGGGATGGGGTTCGCCTGCTGGAAATCCTCCCTGGAACCAGCTTTAAGCGGGTCCGCAATCAGGCCAGTTTTTGGCTGGCATGGCTGGTCGACATTTGCGCCGAGCACGTCGATAACCGGCAAGCGGTCTTTGTTGAGGACGCAGAAGGCTGGCTTAACGCGTTCTTTGTCGATCACGGACACCTTTTCGGCGGTCCCAAAGCGGACCTGCACAAGGGCTTCCTCGCATCGCGCTACCTTGATCTGCGCATCTACCCTGATGTATCTTCGGAGCAATTCCTTGATTTCCACAGGGTTGTGCGGGCTTTGGATGCTGATACACTTTGGCAAACAGTACAAGCACTGCCGGACGATTGGAAGACAGCGTCGGCGCTCAACGGCTTCGCGAAGTGCCTCGCCAGGCTATCACATACTGAAACTTTGCAGAACGTTGCCGATACGATGTTGGACACCTATCAACGGACTAATGGATTTGAACGTCGAGAATTTCAAATCGGACCAAAGCCGCCAACGTCGGTTCTGTGCCTTGGAGTACAGGCCGCAGGATCGGCGCTACGCCGCGTCGCAAAGCGCGTCGATCATCCTCTTTGTGCTTAGGGATGAGGAAGATAGCTTGAGCTTTCTTGTCCATCCAGATTTGCGGGCAGTAGTTACGGAAAATGACCGGGCCTATATCGAGTCTCTGCTCCCGGATTTGGTCGAACGCACCAAACAGCATCCGGCGGATCTCTTCGAGCAGCTCTCCTCACTTGGGGTTGGACCGCTGGTGACCCAGGTAGCGGGAGCAGACCTCAAGGATTACCCGGCACTCCAGGAACTCTCCTCAACATTCGTGCGACTCTAGCATGATCTTCTGGCTGTTTCCTTGGCTGCAATTCCCTTCGCAGGCGGGTTGCCTTTGCTGATTCGTGCCGTGCAAGGCACCCGCTCGGCCCGCGGTCGCGTCTTCTCCCGCTGGTCCGCGCTAGCCTTACATTGGGTGAGCTGGCGAGGGGTTGGCAAGCTCGCCCCTGGCGAAACTCTCCGGCTCAGGCGGGGTTAGAAGATGCAGGGAGACTTCAGCCCGCGAGAAAGAGACACAACGAATGGGGACCCCCAAAAAGGAGACTCGCATGAACCGGCCGATTCTAGTGTGCGTGCTGTTTGCCGCGGCCACTGCCGCTGTGGGAGCGCAGGAGGCGAGCCCGTCCAACCCCTACCAGGGAACCTCGAATCCCCCGGCGGACGACATGATCGTCACCACGAGCACGCCGCAGGCCAAGCCTCCGGCCGGGAAACCGATGTCCGCGCAGCCAGCCGCGCCTGCCCCGGCTCAGGCCCCTGCCCAGTCGCAGGCAAGACCGCAGCCCGCATCGGCCGATCCCTCGATTAAATATCCGGCCTCCGGAGCGAATGGCACGGATGACGGAATTGTGCAGGGGATGCCGCACGCGTCCGCGCAGCCGGTCCTGGCAGAGCGGGCTTACCGCGACGATCCGGACGGCGATATCGTGCATCCGCGCCCGCCGCGGCCCGGCGAACTCAGCGAAGGAACCACCATTCGGGTCCGGCTGCTTGACCGGCTCACGACAGCGTCGAGTAAGAAGGGCGAAACATTCAGCAGCCGGGTGGCCTCGGACGTGTTGCAGGGCGGCCAGGTGCTGATTCCCGCCGGAGCGGAGATCGACGGCAGCGTGGCCGAGGTTTCCAGCGGCCACCCGGGCGGTCACGGCACCATGCGCCTGCGGCCGGAGACGGTGACTCTGCCCGACGGCAAGCGCTACCGGCTGTACGCGGAGGTTACCGGAGCCCCAGGCTCCAGAACCAAAGTAGGGGACGAAGGCACGATTCGGCCGGACTCGCGGCTGAAACGCGACGGCATCGAGTATGGCGGGGCGGTGGGCGCGGGGGCTGCGGCCGGCGCGATGCTGGGCGGCCCGGTTGGCGCTGTAACCGGCGGGCTGATCGGGGCAGGTGCGGTGACTGCCCATCTGTTGATCAACCATCCGCAGGCCACGCTGGAGCCGGGCGCCGTTCTGCTGTTCACCCTGTCCGAACCGCTGCAAATGGTCCCGGCAAGCGCCAGCGGGAACTAAGCAGCGCCCTACTTGCTATATTCCCGTTGCTGAGGGTTGCCCGCCTGTTGCGGGAACTGAAACTCTGCCTGCCGCGTATCACTCTCCAAGCGCCATCCCTTGGCGTCCAACCGTCATGCAGAATTTCTCCGACACTCTCGGCCAGGTCTTCCGCGCGATGATGGCCAACAAGCTGCGCACCTTCCTGACCATGTTCGGGATTGCCTGGGGCGTTGGTTCTCTGCTGGTACTGGTGGGCCTGGGCGAGGGCTTTCGCAGCGGCCAGCACAAGAATTTCGCCTCACTGGGCAACGATCTGGTGCTGATGTTCAACGGCACCATTCCAGCGCTGCCCAACCAGCACACCGGAATGCGGCCCTACCAGCTGACGCTGCGCGACGAGGCAGAGATGCGCCGGCTGCCGGAGCTGCGTGGCGTCACCGCTGAGCTGGTTCGTTCGGACCTCTACGAAGTCAGCCAGTGGAACAACACCTCAGGGCATGTGACCGGGGTCGAGCCCAACTGTACGGTGGTGCGTTATATTCCCATGGCCCAGGGCCGCTTTCTGGACGACGCCGACCTTCGCGAAAACCGCCGCGTGGCGGTGCTGGGGCAGAAGATAGCCCAACTGCTCTTTCCCGGCCATCCGCTGCTGGGCGAGATCGTGACCATCAACGGCACAGCCTTCACTGTTGTCGGACAGGTGGACAAGATAGGCCGCGGCAACAACACCTGGGACGATCAGAAGATCTACGTTCCCATCACTACGATGCTGGAGCTCTATCCACTGAAGGGGAACAACATTCC
>JBEKZR010000266.1:0-5426 GCA_049509715.1 Occallatibacter sp.
CCGGCTGGAACGCCATGGCCGTGACGGCTTACCTGGAGACGGCGCGGGTTCTGTGCATGGATGCGGCGCGCGACTTTGCCCTGCGCACGCTCAACCGGCTGCTGGCCGAGGCATGGGACGGAGACCGCACACTCAGCCACGTGATCGCCTATGGAGACGTTCAGCAGCAGGGCTACGCACCGGCAGAAAAGGCGCCCGGCACGCTCGACGACTACGCCTTCACGATTCACGCCTGCATCGACGGCTGGCTGGCGAGCGGAGAGATGCAGTTCTATCGCGCAGCCGTCAAGCTGGCCGATGACCTAATCGCCCGCTTTTACGATCGGACGGCGGGAGCGTTTTACGATGCCGCCGCGCCCGAGGATGGGGCAGCGCCCCTGGGCGCTCTGGCCGCAAGGCGCAAGCCGCTCCAGGACTCGCCCACCCCGGCAGGCAACCCCACCGCCGCCTCCGCACTGCTTCGCCTTGAGGCTCTGAGCGGGCGCGCGGAGTACCGCGAGGTCGCCGAAGACACGCTCGGCTCCTTTGCCGGCATTGTGGAGCACTTCGGCCTCTACGCCGGCAGCTACGGGCTGGCGCTGGAGCGGCTTCTTCTCGATCCGGTGCAGGTGGTCGTCGTGGGTTCGGGTCCCGGGGCCGATCGCCTGGAGGCAACGGCCGTGGCCCGCTTCGCCGTCAACAAGACCGTCATGCGCATCGATCCCGCGCGGCTTGTTCCGGGGGGCCTTCCCGAGGCGCTGGCTGAAACGCTTCTCCAGGTTCCCGCGCCTGCCGGTGCGGAGGCATGGGCATTGGTCTGCCGCAACCGCGCCTGTCTGCCTCCCATCACCGATGCCGAAGCACTGTTGAAGGCCCTGAAGCCGGCAGTTTAGCGCTCTTCCTCAAGCAATCTCTTCGCGTCTTCCGGCAACAAATTCAGGCGGCATGCCTTATTCGCTGCTGAACGGGTTCCCGTCCTGCGGCTTGAGCGTGGTTGGGTCGTGTTCCGGCGCGCCCTCCGGGGCGGTCTGGCTGTGGCTGCCCCCACTGAAAGTAAAAACCCGGTTGGGATCGCCGGGCATCAGGTGGTGCTCTTCCAGGGCCAGCCGCACCCGCCGCCGGAACTCCCGCACCGGCGCGTACTGCCTGGTTGCCTTGGTTTTGAAAACCACAGCAAAGATGATCTCCGAGCCCTTGACCGCATCCACGCCCAGAACCTGCGGATCGGCCACAAAAACATCGCGGAACTCCTCGCTGTTGCGAACCTCCAGGGCAATGCTCTTCAGCAGTTCCAGCACCACGTCGGGATTCGCCGAGAAGTCCACGCTCACGTTGACCGTGGCCACGGAGTAATCGGCGCTCAGGTTGGCCACGGTGGTGATCTGCGAGTTGGGAACGATGTAAAGCGTCCCATCGGCGTCGCGGACGGTGGTCTTGCGCAGGGTCATCGCCTCCACGGTGCCGGTCAGTCCGGCCAGGCGCACCGTATCTCCCACGTCGAACTGATTCTCGATCAGGATGAGAATGCCGTTCAGCACGTCTTTCACGATGTTTTGCGCGGCCAGGCCGACGGCGATTCCGGCTACCCCGGCGGAGGCCAGCAGAGGGGCCAGGTTCACTCCCAGGGCGGCCAGAATCTGCAATCCGGTGATCAGCCAGATGACGGCAAGTCCCGTGGTGTGGATGACCCCGGCCAGCGTTTTCACCTGTGAGATGCGTCCTGGACTGGCCGCGTGCCGCTCGGCCACGCGCGTCATGTGAAAGGTGACGAGCCGCAGTAACCGGCTGAGCACAAAAGCGATTGCAGCAACCACCAGCAGGTGCGGCAGCTTGAGGCGGATAAACTCCTGGGCATCGACTGCCCACTCGTCCAGCACACGCCCCAGAAACCGGCCTTCCGCAAACCAGCCCGTTCTTGCCGCCAACGACAAAACAAATGAGTGCATCCCAAACTCCTCTCTCTAATCTAATCTGCTGGCAGGGTTAGGGTTGCTACAATCAGGATTGGAATTTCAACATCCCCGCAATTGAGAAAGCCGCGTTTTTTAAGGAGTGAAGGGAATGGAACTGGCAACTTCCAGCGCTCGTGAGTCCGTGTCAGCGGACTCCGGCAGCCTGAGCCCCCGGCAGCTGGTCGAAATCTACCGGCTGATGTTTCTCTCCCGCTGCGTGGACGACCGCGAGATACTGCTCAAGCGCCAGCAGAAAATATTCTTCCAATTATCGGGCGCCGGCCACGAGGCGCTGGGGGTGGGCGCGGCCCTGGCCATGCGCCCCGGTTACGACTGGTTCTTCCCCTACTATCGCGATCGCGCGCTGTGCCTGGCGCTGGGCGTGACGCCCGATGAGATGATGCTGCAGGCCGTGGGCGCGGCCACAGATCCGGCCAGCGGCGGCCGCCAGATGCCCACCCACTGGAGCAGCCGTTCGCTCAACATCGTCAGCCTCTCCTCGGCCACCAGCACCCAACTGCTCCACGCCGTCGGCTGCGCAGAGGCTGGCCGCTATTTCAGCCTCCATCCCGAAGCTGCCGCCCGCTCTGGGGCCCCCGGCGACAGGTCTTCGTCGCTGGGGTGGGAAGGCGACTACCGCGCCTTCCGTGACGTCACATTTCACGGCGATGAGGTGGTCTATGCCTCGATCGGCGAGGGTTCCACCTCCCAGGGCGAGTTCTGGGAGGCGATGAACACCGCCTCGTCCAGGAAACTGCCCGTGGTTTTCTGCGTGCAAGACAACGGCTACGCCATCAGCACTCCGGTCGAAGTGAACACGCCGGGCGGCAACATCTCCCGCCTGGTGGCCAACTTCCCCCACTTCCACTTTGTCGAAGTGGACGGCACCGACGCGGAGGCCAGTTTCCTGGCCTTTCAGGCAGCGGTGGAGCACTGCCGCGCCGGCCTGGGGCCTGCCTTTGTCCACGGCCACTGCGTCCGCGGATACTCGCACTCCCTCTCCGACGACGACCGGCTCTATCGCACTCAGGCCGAGCGCGAGGCCGACGCTCTGCGCGATCCTCTCGTCAAAATGAAATCGCGACTGCTCTGCGAGGGCATTCTGACTGCCGGGCAGATCGCCGCGCTGGAGCACTCGCTGGATCAAGAGGTTGCCGAGGCCGCCGAGCGCGCCCTGGAGGCGCCGCTGCCCAGGGTCGACGACATTACCAAACACGTTTACTCCGAAGACCTGGACCCCACAAACCTAGATTTTGCCAGCGAGAAGGCGCTTGCGCCCGGCTCCCCGGGCGGAGGGAAGGCTGGAGGCGCCAAGGGGAGCGATCCCCGCACCATGGCCGACCTCATCAACGCCTGCCTGCACGACGAGATGCGCCGCGATCCCCGCATCGCGGTCTATGGCGAAGACGTGGCCGACGCCAGCCGCGAGCAGGCCCTTGCCGAGGTCAAGGGCAAAGGCGGCGTCTTCAAATTGACCGCGGGCCTGCAGACCGAATTTGGATCCGAGCGGGTCTTCAACTCGCCGCTGGCCGAGGCCAATATCGTGGGCCGCGCAGTCGGGTACGGTCTCCGCGGCATGAAGCCGGTGGTCGAGATACAGTTCTTCGATTACATCTGGCCGGCCATGCACCAGATTCGCAATGAGCTGGCCGTACTGCGCTGGCGCTCCAACGGAGCGTGGGCCTGCCCGGCAGTGATTCGCGCGCCCATCGGCGGCTACCTGACCGGCGGCTCCATTTACCACTCGCAATCCGGCGAATCCATCTTTACGCACATACCGGGACTGCGCGTGGTTTTTCCCTCCAACGCCCTGGACGCCAACGGCCTGCTCCGCACCGCCATCCGCTGCGACGATCCGGTCCTGTTCCTGGAGCACAAGCGGCTCTACCGCGAAACCTATGGCCGCGCGCCTTATCCGGGACCGGAGTTCGCCATCCCTTTCGGCAAGGCCAAAATCGTCCGTCCCGGCGCGCACATCACGCTTGTGACTTACGGCGCCATTGTGCCCCGCGCCCTGCAGGCTGCCGAGCGCGCCCAGCGAGAGCACAACATCGATGTAGAAATCCTTGACCTGCGCACTCTCAATCCCTACGACTGGGAGGCCATCGCTGCCTCGGTCAAAAAAACCAGCCGGGTAATCGTGGCTCACGAAGACATGCTCAGCTGGGGCTACGGCGCTGAGATCGCCGCCCGCATCGGGGACGAGCTCTTCGACACCCTGGACGCGCCGGTCCGCCGCGTAGGTTCCATGGACACCTTTGTGGCCTACCAGCCGGTCCTCGAAGACGCCATCCTGCCCCAGCCGGAGACCATTCTCGAGGTCATCGTGGACCTGAAGGCATACTGATTTGTTACTTCTTGATTGAGGAAAAATCGCCCCGGCCTCGCATGCGAATTTTGTTTGGCGGAGAAATCACAAAAGACAATCTCAGTTCAGTTGCAAACTGCCATGTTAAAGCCTAAAATGGCTCTACTCAGAATTCAGGTAACTTGATCCGAAGGAGATGAAATATGGGGGACCTGCTTCAGCCGTGGCACTTGCTGGTTCTGTTTTTCTTTTTTCTTCCATTCCTTCTCTTGCCGGCTATCTTTTACATCCTTACTCTTTCTAGAGCACTGACCAAGTGCTCCCCTGCATCAATAACAATCGAACCTGGGATGCTGTGGCTTCTATTAGTTCCTTTTGTCAATTTAGTATGGCATTTCTTCGTGGTGACAGGGTTGGCGAGGTCGTTGAGCAACGAGTTCAGGACCAGGAATATACCAAACATGGATCCCATGCCTGGGCAGTCGATCGGTATTGCCATGTGCGTCTGCGGAGCCTGCGGAATCATTCCTCTTCTTGGTTTTTTCGGCGCATTTGCATACCTCGTCTTGTGGATCATTTATTGGGCCAAGATCGCGGAGTTCTCGCGGATACTGGATCAGGTTCCTATGCCACGTGGGGGGCAGAATGCGAGCATTTAACTTCCAGTAGGCGCACTCTACCGATAAGGAAACTGGTCCAGCGCCTGACGGATACAATATGGAGATGGAGTTCTGCACCCAACGCCAGTGCCCTGTGGCGAAGATTTTTACCAACCAGGCGGGCCAACCGGCATGAAGAATTACCTGCGCCTGCTGCGCTACGGGCTGCCCTACCTGCTGCAGTGGCTGCCGGGAGTGATGCTGCTGGCCGCGGCAGGCCTGCTCGATGCCTTGCGGATGGCGCTCTTTGTGCCCATCCTGGGCGTGGTTCTCCGGCCTGACAACCCCTCCAGCGCCCTGCCCCTGTTTCCCTTCTTTCCGCCCCGCTGGCAGTTCGATGTGCATGAATTTGCTCCGCACTGGATGCACAACGCCTGGACGGTGGTGGCCTTTGCCCTGATCGGCTCGACGATTATCAAGGGCCTATGCACCTATCTCGGCACATACCTGGTCAACTACGCTGGCTTCGGCACCGTCACCGACCTGCGCAATCATCTCTACGAAACCATCCTGCGGCGCTCGTCGAGC
>JBEKZR010000267.1:0-5397 GCA_049509715.1 Occallatibacter sp.
GGGAATCTGTCACTTTCGTTTGCCTTTTCGCAGTGCATTGAGCCTGCGAACGAATACTGTCCACTGTAAACTGTCCACTGTATGAGATTCGGTTTATCCCGTCTGGCCCGCCTTGCCCTCTCAGCATTCCTGGTGACGGTTACGGCTGCCGGGGCGCAGCAGTTGCCTGCCATCGAGCCTCCTCAACCGCTTCCCACAGCGCACCCTGACGTTCCCACCCTCCGCGTGACCACACAGGAGGTGCTGGTGCCCACGCTGGTCGAGAAGCGCGGCGGCGGCATCGTCTACGGCCTCAAACCGGCAGACTTCGTGCTCGAAGACGACGGCGTGCCGCAGAAGATTCGCGTGCAGGAGGAGATGGATACGGCACCGGTTTCGCTGGTGGTGGCCGTCGAACTGGGCGGCGTAAGCGTGCTGGAATTCGACAAGCTGGCCAAGCTGGGACCGCTGCTCGATCTCTTCCTCTCCGATAGCAGGAGTAAGGCGGCGCTAGTGGGCTTCGACTCGAAACCTCATCTGATTCGCGATTTCACGCACTCCGGCGAAGAGGTGAACGAGGCCCTCAAGCGCCTTGAACCCGGCAACGGCGGCGACGCGATTCTGGATACCGTGAGTTATGGCGTCGATCTGCTGGAGTCCCAGCCCAAGGAGTATCGCCGCGTTCTGCTGCTGATCAGCGAGGAGCGCGACCACGGCAGCAAGCACACCAAGCCGGAGCAGTTGATCCAGAAGATCGGCCAGTCCGACGTGCTGGTGCTGAGCGTGTCGTTTTCTCCCTCGCGCGCGGAATTGATTCACGATACCAAGGACTCGGGCAACGACCGGACCCTGAACATGCTCTCGCCGTTCATCATGGCCGTGCAGGCATTCAAGAAGAACGTGGCCAAAGAAGTCGCCCGGATGAGCGGCGGGGAGTACACGACCTTCACCGGCGATAAGCGCTTCGAGCTGCGGGTGATGGATGCGGCCAAGCACGCGCGCAACCGGTACCTGCTCACCTTTAGCCCCTCCAATCCCACCCCCGGCCTGCATGCCATTCGCGTCCGGACTGCGCAGGACTACGGAGCCCGAATTGTGGCTCGGGCGAATTACTGGTTGGCGGGGGAGCAGTAACCGCCGTCCGCTGAGCGGGGAGGTTTGCTTTTGGGTTCCGGTTGAGTTCCGGATGGCGCGGGGCCGCGCATTCATGGTAATCTCACATTAGACACTTGAGAGTGGACTGAGAAAACAAGAGGAGCAACACACGCCGTGCTGGCGACTGCCAAGAAAACAACCCTGATTGAACGCTTCCGCACCCACGATACGGACACCGGCTCGCCGGAAGTCCAGATCGCGATTCTGAGTGAGCGGATTGGCGAACTGACTGAGCACTTCAAAATCCACAAGAAAGACCATGCCTCGCGGCGTGGACTGTTGATGCTGGTCAGCAAGCGCCGCCGCCTGCTGGATTACCTGAAGACGCACGATTCCGACCGCTATCGCGACGTAATCGGCAAACTCGGTATCCGCAAGTAACCAGAAAGCCAACTTTGACCCGGAAGCGCCCAGACCGGACATTGGTCACGGCCCCCGTTCTACCCAGAACCTGGGACCATGGCGTACCTGGCGAACTCGACCCGCTGCCAGGGACTGCGCACAGCTATCGGCCGTGTGCGGCCCAGGCGCGCCGACCGGCAGAATCGGCTCCCGCGCGCACAGCCCCCTCTCTTGCGCGCATCCTGCCGGCAGCCGGTCCCTTCGTCAGCTTCCCCCTACCAGTTTTTCAAGCGAACACAATGAAACGAGGACTCTATGTCTACCAAGCATGAAGTAGCCGTCGAGCTTGCCGGAGGCAAGCGGCTGGTCTTTGAGACCGGGCGCATGGCCAAGCAGGCCTCAGGCGCCGCACTGGTGACCACGGGCGAAACCGTTGTTCTGGCCACCGCCGTAGCCTCTCCCGACCCCAGGGAAGGCATCGACTTCTTCCCCCTCACGGTCGATTACCGCGAGTACACGTACGCCGGAGGACGCATTCCCGGCGGCTTCATCAAGCGCGAAGGCCGGCCCAGCGAGAAGGAAGTACTGACCTGCCGGCAGATCGACCGCCCTCTCCGCCCGCTCTTTCCCGAGGGCTTCCGCAACGAGACCCAATTGATCGCCCTGGTCTTCTCCGCCGACAAGGAGAATGATCCCGACGTGGTGGGCATCAATGCCGCGGCCTGCGCCCTGGCGCTCTCTGACATTCCCTTCAGCGCCACAGTGGGCGCGGTGCGAGTAGGCCGCGTGGAAGGCCAGTTTGTCATCAACCCCACCTATGCCGAGCGCGCCGCCACCACGGTCAACATCATGGTCGTAGGCCACAAAGACGGCATTGTGATGATCGAGTCGGGCGCCCAGGAAGAGTCCGAGGAGATCATCCTGGCGGCCATCGAGTTTGCCCACGAGGAGATCAAGAAGATTGTCGCCGCGATCGACGAACTGGTGGCCAAGGCCGGCAAGCCCAAGCGGGCCTTCACCGCGCCGGAGTTCGATGAAGCCTACTACGCGGAACTGAAAGCCAAGATCGGCGAACGGCTCAAGGATGCGTTGGACACCCACACCCACGGCAAGACGGAAAGCTACGCCCTGATCAAGCAGATCAAGGACGAGTTGGCGGCTGAACTGCCGGCCGACGATCTTGCAGCAAAGAAGAAGCTGGCTCACTACTATGAGCGCCTGCGCGAGAGGATCTTCCGCGAGCAGGTGACCAAGGAGCGCGTTCGGCCCGACCGCCGCGCCTTCGACGAGATTCGCCAGATCACGATTGAAACCAGCGTTCTGCCCCGTGTACACGGCTCGGCGCTGTTTACCCGCGGTGAGACCCAGGCCCTGGTTACAGTCACGCTAGGCACCACCGACGACGGCCAGCGGCTGGAGAGCTATGAAGGCGAGAAGAAGAAGCCCTTCATGCTCCACTACAATTTCCCGCCCTTCTGCGTGGGCGAGACGGGCCGCATGACCGGCACAGGACGGCGCGAGATCGGCCACGGGGCACTGGCCGAGCGCGCCATCACCGCGGTTCTGCCCAGCCCCGAAGAGTCGCCTTATACCATCCGCATCGTCTCGGACATTCTGGAGTCCAACGGCTCTTCGTCGATGGCTACGGTTTGCGGCGCCAGTCTGGCGCTGTTTGACTCCGGTATCGCCCTCAAGGGCGCGGTGGCCGGCGTGGCGATGGGGCTGGTCAAGGAGGGCGACGACTACGCCATCCTGACCGACATTGCCGGCGCGGAGGACCATTACGGCGACATGGACTTCAAGGTGGCGGGAACGCGCAAGGGCATCACCGCGCTGCAGATGGACATCAAGATCGGCGGCCTGACCCGCGAGATCCTCCAGCAGGCCATGGAGCAGGCGCGCCGGGGACGGCTCTTCCTGCTGGACAAGATGGACGCCGCGCTCGACGGGCCGCGCACCGAGCGCTCGGCCTATGCGCCCCGCATCGAGACCATCATGATTCCCACTGAAAAGATTCGCGATCTGATCGGAAAGGGTGGCGCAACCATCCGCGGCATTATCGAGCAGACCGGCGCCAAGATCGATGTGGACGACACCGGCCGGGTCAGCGTCGCTTCCTGCGACAGCGAGGGCCTAAAGAAGGCGCTGGCCATCATCAACGACATCACTGCAGTTCCTGAAGTGGGCAAGACATACCTGGGTAAGGTGGTTCGCCTGGCCGAGTTCGGCGCTTTCGTTGAACTCTTCCCCGGCACGGATGGCCTGCTGCACATCTCCGAGATCGCCGAACATCGCGTGAAGGAAGTGAAGGATGAGCTGCGCGAGGGCGATCAGGTGATGGTCAAGGTTCTGGCCATCGAGGGCAACCGCATCAAGCTCAGCCGCAAGGCGCTCATCAAGGAGCAGAAGGCAAAGCTGGCCCATACCACTCCGGTTGCGTCTGAAGCCGAAGAAGTAGAGATTTCCGCCTCTGAATCTGCTCCCGTGCCCGCCGCGCCGGCAAGGCCCCGGAATGAGTTCGACGAACGTCAACCGAAGTCGAACCAGAGCACAATTCTCATCGAGGGCGGGGACGATTTCGATGACGAAGCGGGCGAGGAGTTCGACGAGGAGAGCGAGCCGAACTTCAACCGCATTGAGGGCGCGCCGGTTCCCGCCGGTCAAGTGGCAGCCGCGGGCCGTCATCCGGTCAACAACAATCGTCGCCGCCGTCGCCGCAGGCCCGGTGGTGGCGGCCGCGGACCCGGCAGCGGTGGCGGCCAAGGTTGATCGAAAGCACAGAATGAACCAGGAAAAAGGCCCGGAGGTCAATCCGGGCCTTTCTGTCTTGAGCAGTTGACGTCCGATTAATCGATTACGCGTACACCAGTCTGCGCCTGGGACTTCAACCTGGAGAGTGAGGAAGGATTGCAAAGGCCGCTCGTTTGTCCTTCCCTTCAGGATCATGTTTCGAGTCGTACATCCGCAGATCGGCCGCGATGCATAGAGATTCCATATCGGCTGCGTCGTCGGGGAAGATCGCAATGCCGATACTGGCGCCGATTCGCATAAGTTGCTTGTCGCCTACTTGCATGGGCTCATTGATGAGCTGCAGCAAGGAGTTGCCCACATTCGTGGCGCGGTCACGGTTAGTGGGCTCCTCGAGAATGATGGAAAACTCGTCGCCACCGGTTCGCGCAACGGTGTCTGAGCGGCGAACGCGAGCTGAGAATATCGCCGCAACGCGCTGCAGCACCAGATCGCCCACGTGATGGCCCAGGGTGTCGTTCACCTGTTTGAAGTGGTCCAGATCGAGCACCAGCAGGGCTGCCTGAGTTTCGGTACGGCGGGCGCGCTCCAGAGCGCTGGCCAGCCGGTCCTGGAAGAGCCGGCGGTTGGGCAGTCCGGTCAGATGGTCGTGCAGCGCCAAATGCTGGTTGTGCTCGATCTGGTCTTCAAGGAGAAGCAGAATCATGCCGACGGCTACCACAAACTTGGGCAGGTTCCACACCTCGCTCTCGACATGCACATTGGGCAGAAACGCCTGGATGCATGGCCCAACGACGAACACCGCCGCCCAGGCAAAGAATCCCGCAATGGTGATGAATGCGCCGGCCGTGGCGCGCCGATACATATACCAGAAGTGAATGCAGCAGCCCAAGTAGACAGTGAACATTACGGCATTTAATGCCAGATATACGCCATTGCCGGGCCTGTGCTGATAGATGAGAAGGAAGATCGAGAGAGCGCCGTAGAGGACGACTGCAACCCAGCGCAGCGGATGATTGAACTTTCGCAGCGCTCCGAGCGCGACAAGGAGCGGCAAGGCGCCAAGGAGCGCCGCGGCTGAATTCAAGACCCAGGCTGAAGTCGGGCTGGCCACAAGAACGACCAAGTAGATCGCATTCGTTCCCGCCAAGGTTGCCAACATCCAGCGGCTAG
>JBEKZR010000268.1:0-5383 GCA_049509715.1 Occallatibacter sp.
CTTCCATTCGGCTTCCAGCCCAGCCCCGCGGTCCACGGCCTTGCGCCAGTTCTCCAGCGCTTCCGGGGAAACATAAAAACTCTGGTCCTCAGGGAAGCCGAAAAACTTCTTGGTCGCCGCCAAGGCTTCCGCGCCCAGCGGCTCGCCATGCGCCTTGCTGGTCCCGGCCTTGGGGCTGCCGTAGCCGATCACCGTCCGCACCGCGATAATCGACGGCTTGAAGGTCTCCGCCTTGGCCGCTTCGATCGCCGCTTGTATCGCCGCCAGGTCGTTGCCGTCCGCCACCCGCTGCACGTGCCAGTGGTAGGCCTCGAAGCGCTCCAGCGCGTCCTCGGTGTAGCTCAGGCTGGTCGGCCCGTCCAGCGAAATCAGGTTGTCGTCGTAAATGAAGATCAGCTTGCCCAGTCCCAGCGTTCCCGCCAGCGAGGCGGCCTCGTGCGAAACCCCTTCCATCAGGTCGCCGTCGCCCAGCAACGCATAGGTATGGTGATCCACCACCTCAAAGCCCGGCCGGTTGTACACCGCTGCCAGGTGCTTCTCCGCAATGGCCATGCCCACGGCCATCGCTATGCCCTGGCCCAGCGGCCCGGTGGTCGCTTCCACGCCGTCCGTGTCGCCGCGCTCCGGATGCCCCGGCGTCCGCGAGTGCCACTGCCTGAAGCTCTTCAGGTCGTCCAGCGTCACGTTATATCCGGAAAGGAACAGCGTCGAATACAGCAGCGCCGACGCATGTCCGTTCGACAGCACGAACCGGTCCCGGTCCGCCCACTTCGCATGCGTCGGATTATGCTTCATCAGCTTGTTGAATAGCAGATAGGCAATCGGCGCGCAGCCCAGCGGAGCGCCGGGGTGGCCGCTATTGGCCTTCTCTACGGCATCCACGGCCAGCAGCCGCAACGTGTCGATGGAGAGCTGGTCGAGAGAGATATCCGTAAGGCTTGAATTCATATGGTTTGTGCGATGTCCTTTCGATTAACTGCAGATTGACCGCGTAAATCCATTTACTTGGCGTCAACCTTCACTTTCACATTGTATCCAAGCCAGCTGTCCTGCTCCGGCCAATGCAATGTCCATACCAACGCGCCGCCCTCTGTTCCAGTCGCGATCTCCGCGCTGTAGCCCGCGCTGCCCAGGCTGCGGCTTGCCGCGCTGTGCGTCGTCTGCCACCCGTCCGTGCTCCAAATCAGATCGAACCGCTTCTCGTCCAGAATGCGCAGCGTACTCCCCGCGGTAATTCTCTGGATCGGCCGGCGGCGGCTATAAATCTCCAAGTCCCGGCGCAGCCGCTGCCTGCCCTCCGTCTCGCAGTATCGCTCATACACCGGGTCAATGCGGTCGAACACCTTCCCGTCCACGGCCGAGCGCAGCAGCTTCAGATATTCGGCGTGAGCCCAAACCAGCGGCACCGCCGATCCCGCCGGCTGCCCCAGCCGCAGCCTGGTCTCCGCCATGTTCGCCTCGTCCCACACCTGCTCCGGCAGCAGTTGCCCGCACGTGGCAAAGCCCTCATACGTCTTGATCAGCGGGCCAATCTCCTTCCCGGCTCCCAGTTCATAGTGCGCGCGCTCGCCCGTCAGCAGCGGCCACACGCGGCCTTGGCCCCAGCCCTGGTAAGGCCCGCCGTCAGGCCGTTGTCCATAGCCGTCCCAGTTGTAGCGCAGCCAGCCGGGCCCCTGCGGAAGCCCGCGCTTCAGCACGGCGTCCACCACCTTGAGCGAGTCCACAATCAGCGGGTCGTCTGCCCGCCGCACCCCATAGCGCACCAGCTCCAGGAATCCCGCGTCCACAATCTCCCGCGCCTCGAACTCCACCCGCGTCCCTGGCGGGCGGTTCTGCAGCCGGATCGTCTCCGTCCCGCAGCTTTCGCAGGCGTAAGCCTCACCCCGCTCCGGCGGACGGATGCGCATGTAATGCCGCTTGATCTCGGGGTGCAGCACCCCATCGTTGGTCACCGTCCAGTCTTCGAGGTGATGCTCGATCCAGTCGGCAAACTCTTCGAGAAACACGGCCAGCTCCATCGAATCGTGGGCGCGAACAATCTCCGCCGCGCAAATCAGTCCTGCAATCACCGCCGCCAGCGTCGAAGGCGAGTAGCCGGCAATCTCCTCCCACCGTTCCTGGTGCGTAATCGGCGCGTGCCGCACCAGAAATCCCGCCGCTCGTTCCACAAACTCGAAAATATTCAGCTCACCCAGCGCATTCGCCTTCCACAACCGCCACGCCAGCATCAGCGGATACGCTACCTCATCCAGTTGCAGTCCAAACCAGTACGGCGTTCCATCGATCCAGAAATTCTGCGCAAACCCCCCATTCGGCTGTTGAGTACAGGCCAGGTAAACCAGCGCTCGTCGTGCCGTCTCCGCCCGTTCGCAAGCCAGCAGCGCCGTAGCCGTCTGCACCATGTCCCGGGTCCACACCAGGTGATAGCCGCCCAGGTCATCGTCGCCGTGCACCTGTCCCCACGGAATCGACGCCGAAGCCACAAACGCCCCTGAATACGTCTTATCCTCATGTGCCAGCAGCACGTTGTGACTGGTCCGCATCAGCTTGCCGCCATCGCACGCCTTCACCGCCAGCCGCTCCGGATTGGCCGCCCTCTGCCACTGCTTGATAAACCGCTTGCGATGCTCCGCGAACGGAATAGCCAGCGCTTCCATGGTCGCCTGCGCTGCCGTATGATGTCCCTCCCCGAGCCCGAAAGCCAACGTAAACTCGTATCCGCCCTTCCCCGCAACGTCGCAGAAATCCAGCTCTCCCATTACCGCGACATTGCCGTTCGTCGCCGACCCGAACTCCCACTCCATGCGCAAGTGGTCCATCAGGTCGCGCCACCCGTCGCTCGCTCCCACAAACCCGCAGCTTACCCGAGAAAACCCGCAACTGGCCCCCATCGCAATCGTCCACTCGTTCTTCCACGCCAGCAGCGCCTTGTGCCCGGCAAAATCCACCGCCCGCGCCGAGTTGCCCGCGCCGCCCCCGCAAATATGCGGCGCCAGCAGTGCATACACCTTCAGCCGCGGAAGCAACTCCGCGTGTCCCTCCAGCCGCACGTGCGTCAACACCACCGGGTGGTGCGGGTCGCAGATAATCTCCTTCGTCAACGTGTACCGACCTGCGGGATCGCGGTTCACATACCGCACCCCCAGCGCCTCCGGATGGATGTACTCGAATGTCGATTGCAAGTCCCGCTTCTCTTCGTGGACAAACGCCTCCCCATCCGTCACCAGGAACTCCATATCCCGCACCTGGGGATGGTCGATCGTCGGATGGTAAACCTCGTTCAGGATTCCGTGCGAACACGTAAACCACACCCGGCTAGACGCCGAGTAGGCCGTCCCCACCGCATCCTTCACGCTCGAGGTCCACCGCGGCTCCATGCCCGGCCCGCCAAATGCCTCGCCCTGCAGCACAAGCCAACGGTATTGGGACTCATCGCTCATCGTCATATTCCACTTTTCGGATTTGGGATCGTGGAAAACCGCGCAATTGGGGGAAGCCGTGCGCCGCCGTCCTCCCTATCGATGTATTTCGAGGCCTGAAAGTTTCCCATGCCCAACTTTCCCGCACCCTTGCCGCTCCCTACCGCATCCATTCAGACATAGGGTCATGCCGGCAGGCGTGAGGATTGAGTAGCCTCTCGCCGCTGCCGCCAGGACCAGCCCATTCCTGTTTGCGCAGAACTCTGCCCAAACAGTACCATCCGAACGAAGGAGATTCTCCCCTATGGCTTACCAACTCGCGCCGCTTCCCTACGACTACGCCGCCCTCGAGCCCTTCATCGACGCCGAGACGATGAAGATTCACCACGACAAGCACCACCAGGCCTACATCAACAACCTGAATGCCGCCCTGGCCAACCACCCCGAGCTTGCCGCCAAGTCCGTCGACGACCTGGTCCGCGACCCGGCCCAGGTTCCCGAGGAGATCCGCACCGCAGTCCGCAACAACGGCGGCGGCCACTCCAACCACACCGCCTTCTGGAATCTCATGGGCCCCGTCGGTTCCGATGGCGTCGGCGGCGCGCCCACCGGCCCCATCGCCGCGCAAATCTCCGCCGACTTCGGCGACTTCGAAGCCTTCAAAAAGACATTCAACGAGACCGCCGCCAAGCAATTCGGTTCCGGTTGGGGCTGGCTGGTCTTCGCCTCGGGCAAGCTCAAGGTCCTCTCCACTCCCAACCAGGACTCGCCCCTCACCCAGGGCCTGTACCCCATCCTCGGCAACGACGTCTGGGAGCACGCCTACTACCTCAAGTACCAGAACCGCCGCCCCGACTACCTCGCTGCCTGGTGGAACGTCGTCAACTGGCGCGAAGTCAACAAACGCTTCGCCCTCGCCAAAGGCTAGCGGTCAACTCAACAAAATGGGTGCCCCAGGTCCCGCTTTTGGGACCTGGGATTCGCGCTCAATCCGGGCACAAGCGACCGTGCCCTATCCTTTCCGCTTCCTGTTGCGGAAAGGGTGGGAAACCACAGACCCTCCACTGTTCACTGACCACCGCTCCCCGTCCCTCCGCAACTCTTTCCCCATTCCCGTGTCTAACCGGTCAGGAAGGATGCAGACTCCCTTGCGCACATTCGCTTTCCTCCCGCTGGCGGGACTTCTTGCCTTGATCCCAGCGGTTGCTCCGGCCCAGGCCGGCAGCTTCGTCATCGCCCAGCACGGCCACCCCGTCGGCACAGCCACCGTCACCTTCATTGCCATCCCCCGCGGCTACTACTCCACCTCCGTCGTCCGCGTCGCCATGCAGGGCCTCAACTACAACCTCTCCAAAGCCGAGCAACTCACCTCGGCCAACCTCCTCAAGCACGTCCAGTTGAGCGCCACCGTCAACAACTCCGCGGTCACCGTCACCGCCGCGCCCGACGCCGCCCAGATCCTCCTCAACATCTCCGCCAACGGCCACAGCACCACCACCCGCCTGGCCCCGCATCCCGCCGCCGTCTTCCTCCCCGACTTCGACCCCGGCGCCTACGACACCCTCCTGGCCCTCGCCGTCTCCCGCAACAACCGCGGCCTGTGGGCCATCATCCCCAAACAGGCCGGCTCCGTCGCCCCCATCCTGCTGGCCACCTACGCCGACGAGCAGGGAACCCTCGACGGCAAGCCCGTCACCGTCCACCACCTCGTCGCCACCATCTCCGGCGCCAAAACCGACCTCTTCTCCGGCCCTGAAAATCAGCTTCTCCAGGCCGAACTCCCCCAGCAAGGCTTCGCCATCGTCCGCAAAGGCTTCGTCCTAACGCCATCCGCCAAACCCGGCGCGCCACCCGCCCAAACCCCACCCGCCCAAACCCCACCCGCCCAAGCCCCACCTGCCCAGGCCCAGCCCCCCGCCCAGGTTCAACCCCCAGCCCAATAGAGCTTTGAACTGACAACTGCT
>JBEKZR010000269.1:0-5382 GCA_049509715.1 Occallatibacter sp.
GTCGGTGGGTAGAGTCTTGGTGGGGCGAATTTTGGGTCTAACAGTTGCCTGCTCGTCGTGGGTGGTTGATGCATTTGGACTTGGGAGAGTTGCCATATCGTACCTCCTTATGATGTTCCGCTACCCAATATCATAAGGGGGGCGAAGAAACGGTGTCAAGCCGAATAACACGTCTCACCTGTGGAAAAGTGGGCCAAATTGAGCGTGGTGCGCTCACATTGCGTAAAGTTCATACTTCCGTTCATTTTGGAATGGTCAGACGTGGGCCACCGGGCCTGCTTCAACCCGGGGGGATGATGCAGGCTTATGGTTTCTGTAGTCACTTGATGCAATTACGCGTTGTATGTATAATATATCTACAGGAGTTGTAACGTGCACCAGACAATGGCTCGTCCCAGGGAATCGACGTTGAACCTGCGCATTGATGCCGCACTCAAGGAGGAGTTTATGGCCCAGATGGAAGCAGAGGACCGGCCAGCCGCCGAAGTACTACGCTCACTGATGCGCGGTTATATAGAGGAAGCGCGGAAGCGCCGCTTTGCCGCCGAGGCGCGCCGCCAGTCCGAATTGATCGCCGCTTCAGAGGATGAGGCGGAGGTGATGCGCTGGATTCAGGACGTGAGCGCGTTGGAAGGCGACCAATGAAGCGCGGCGACCTGGTGACGGTGGCGGTCTCCGGAGACTATGGGAAGCCGCGTCCGGCGCTGGTGGTGCAGGCAGACGCATTCGATCGGCACCCGTCGGTGGTTGTGTTGCCATTGACCAGCGAAATCCACGATGCGCCGCTGTTCCGGGTCACAGTGACCGCCAGCGACCGGAGCGGGCTGCGCATGATTTCCCAAATCATGGTGGACAAAGCTACCACCGTGCCCCGCGTGAAGCTGGGGCCGCGAATCGGGCGCGTGGACGCGGCGACTCTCGAAGCCGTCAATCAGGCATTGCGCGGGTTTCTCGGGCTATAGCCTGGCTTTGAAAGTCCGCAAACACGAAGCCATCCCGATTGACGACTTCGCCCGCTTGCAAACACAGGGGGACCGTGAACATGGGCCCACCGTAGACGCAGGTGTGAAACTCGCCGCGCTCTCCACAGGGGTCTATTTCCGGGGGGAAATCCCGCAACAAGGCAGCATCGAACTCGCGGCCGGCAAAGGAGCCCGGCAATTGCTTCGTATCCACGCAAGACAGTTTGGCGCGGAGGCCGCCGGCGATCATTTCGCGCGCCAGCGCGGCGGTTGGAATCTGCCACAGCGGAAACAAGGGTTCGAGGCCAGTCGGCTTGAGCTGGGTCTCGCGATAGGCGCGAACGTCGGGCAGGAACAGGTCGCCGAACGCAACTGCGTCGATATGCTCATCGACGGCGCGTTTGCAGACTTCAGCCATGCACTGCTCATAGATTTCGTTGGAACAGGGCCACGGGAGCGGCACAATCCACAAGGGCAATTGAGCGGCTTCGGCCTGCGCTTCCAGAACGGAACGGCGCGTGCCGTGCATGGCGACACGCTGGAACTCGGAGTTCAGGGTGGTTAGCAGGCCGCACAATTCTATGCCCGGCTGCCGGCGCAGGAGATGGAGCGTCCAGGCACTATCTTTACCGCTGCTCCAGGACAAGAGGACTTGCTTCATGGGACGATCATAACCTCCGGGGTGGACAGGTTGGGTTGTATGGGTCATAATGACCATATCGGTCATTATGAATGGAGGTTCCGATGATATCCGAAGTCAGCGCCGTCAACTTTCGCCAGAATCTGGGCGAAATGCTGAACCAGGTGCAATACCGCAGTGACAGCATCGTAATCAACAAGGACGGCAAGCCGGTGGCCGCGCTAGTGGACGCGGAGCTGTTCGCGCGGATTCGGCGAATGCGCGAGCGGTTCGATGCGCTGAGCGACAAGGTGGCTGAGGACTGGGCGGATGTGCCGGCCGATGAAGGCATGGCGGAGATCGACGCGGCCGTAGCGCTCGAACGGCAGAGCTGATGGCGGCGTTGCGCGTGGTTCTGGATACCAACGTACTGGTGTCGGGGCTGGCCTATCCGTGCAGCGTGCCGGGGCGCATTTTGGGTGCGTGGCAACGCGGTGGTCTCGACGTGGTGCTGTCCAAATACATTCTGGATGAGATGGTTCGGGTGCTGCCGAAGCTCTCGCGCAACAAGCGGAGCTCCGCGGAGATTCGCGATCTAGCCGACAGCTTCCTGTTCCTGGCGGAGATCGTGGAGTCAGGCGGGGAGTTGGACGAAGACTTGCGGGACAGGAAGGACGGACCGGTGCTGGGAACGCTGCTTGCGGCGCAGGCCGACTATCTGATCACCGGGGATAAGGATTTGCTGGCGCTTGCCGGGCGATACCCTATAGTGACGCCGGCTGTTTTTTGGGACCAGCATGGGAGTTAGCCGCGTAAGTGGGGCAGTTGGTCAGAGAGTCAGTGCGCCGGTGAGCAAACCTCGATCCTTCTTCCATCAGGCGTGAGAGATCGTCGGGCTTGATTTCCCTGGTCTTGGTAATCCGCCAAGGTTCCCCACGTTCCAGTTCGGCGTACCATGGCCACTTCCTGCCGAACCAGTTATCGATCTTGATAAGAGCGAAGGCTGTAGGGGAGTAGCGGCGGAGAATTCCGTTCACCGCCAGCTCCACCTGCCGGACGAATTCTGGCTCGACATCGAATTGAGGGGCAATTTCCATTCGTGTCGTGCATACCCGCAAAAGCTCCGCCTCTCTCACCGCATCTTGCGATCTGCCACCCCCAATTCAGCGTCACCTCCGCGTGCAGCGGTGTGTTTTCGCTGAAGTCGCCGACACGGATAAAGAACTTGCCGGGATCGATGGTCCACTTGTGGACGGTCTCGTCCCGGTAGCCGGAGGCGGCAGGCCCCCGGGTGTGATCGACGTCATAGACCTGTGACCAGAGTCACAGAGCGGGGTGAATCGTGTCACTGATTGCTTATCGAGGCAGAGAGCAGACTCAGAGTCCAAGGGCAAGAAATGAGAGAGGCGCCGTGAGAGCATTTCCCGAATTCACGTGGGGTAGGGAAGATTCGTGAGAGGTGGCTTTTTCTTAAGGAAAAAGCCACTTGACAGTCGCGGCTCAGCCTACATCGATTCGGGAAATACTATAGGCGCCAGAGGCATCCATGAGCTTTGCAACCGGCATGAAGACGATCGTCGTGGCCACGGATCTGAACGGCCAGTCGGAAGCGGCGCTGGAGTATGCGCGCAAGTTGGCGGCAGGGTATGGGGCGCGGATGGTGCTGGCTCACGGCATTGACCCGCTGGACTATGCGGCCGTGGATACGGTTCCCGGCCCGGTGCTGAAGGGACTGACCGAAGAGGCGCGGGCGGCGCTGGAAAAACTGGCCGGCGATCTGCTGCGGGAAGGGATACCGAGCCATTCGGAGGTGCGGCAGGGCGCGGTGGCGGCGATGCTGGTGGACGTGGCGCGGCAATACGAGGCCGGGCTGATCGTGATCGGCACGCATGGAATGCAGGGGGCCGGCGCGGTGATGGTGGGCGCGGTGGCGGAGCAGTTGGTGCGGCTGGCGCCGTGTCCGGTGCTGGCCGTCGCGGCGGACTGGAATGCGGGCGAGTTCCGCCCTACTCCAGGCGGGCCGGTGCTGCTGGCGATGGAGCGCAATGAGGCTACGCAGGCCGCGGTGGATACGGCTTATTCGCTGGCGGAGACGTTTCATCGCACGCTGCTGGTCTTGCACGCGCGCGGGCCGGCCGAAGCATCAGCGTTTCTGAACCCCGGCGCAACCACGCTGGAGGAGTTTGGCATCCAGCCGAGCGGACGTTTCCCGGTGCGCTGCATGGTGAAGGACGGCAACCCTGCGGACACAATCGTGGAAGCGATCGCGCAGCACCATCCCAGCGTGCTGGTGGCCGGGGTGAAGCGCTCCAGCGATACGCCGGGACCGCATGGGACCGCCTTTGCGCTGCTGGCCCGTTCTCGCGTGCCCGTGATGTGCGTTCCGCCGCAACCGGCGCCCGCCGTTCTGGAGCGGGAGGCTTGCACAATCGCGGAAACCAGATAGCGCGACAGGAGCGCAGGAGCCGAAGGTTCGCTTTTGGCGATGGATGGGCAGGCGGAAGCGGAAATCCCGCCCCGCCATCTCGTTTGATTCGTTTCTCTGGACTTGTTGCATTGGGAGCGATTTGCAGGACATGGATTTTGAACCATGGAGCTTGGTTCATCGCAAATCGGCAGTACCGAACGCGCTCGCCAAGGACCGGCCGGCAGGTGGATTGCAGACGCCAATCACCGCAGGAACGGAGATCGGGCGAAGACAAAGGGAGATATAGCCATGCAACCTGAGGCAAGATCCAGGCGAATGGATGCGGTGACAGCGCATCCGCTGGCGGAGTTATTGGAGTGCCCTCCGGCGACCGGAAATCTGCTGAACAGCTCGGCCCAGTGTATGGATTTCGAGGCCGGGGCGATTGTCTTTCGCCAGTCCGGAATCTGCCGGGGGCTTTATGTGGTGGTTTCAGGGCGGTTTCAGCGCAGGACGGAGCGGTTGGAGACGCGGCTGACGCTCTCGCCGGCGCGCGCCGGGGACCTGGTGGAGCTGGCGGCCGTGCTGGGGGACGGCCGACATACTTACACGCTGAGCGCGCAAACTCCCGGATCGGTGCTGTTGCTGCCCATGGAGGCTCTAAATCTGGCGTTTCAGTCCTATCCGCCGCTGCGGATGCAGTTGCTGGAGGAACTGGCCCGCGAGGTCTCGCGCGCCTATAACGTTAGCTGCCTTACCCGTTCGGCCAGAGCACGGGGGCGAGAACCCCGAGCCGCGACGGCATAGGCGGCCGTTTTGTCCTGCTGAATTCCCGTGACCGGGTCCGTTTTGGGCCGCAACGGGAATTGAAGGAAAATCCCTGCCTTGCACACCGCCAGAGTGCGATATACTCAGATTGCACAACGGCGAAGCCATGGCCTCATTTCATCCCCATCACCCTCCGGAAGATTGTGTCAATTGTGAGCATCGGCATTTGCGGATGTTCTGCAATCTCACACCCGAGGCACTCGCCGATTACGACGGGATCGGGATCATGATGAGCCATGCGAGGGGCGCGAAGCTGTTTACCGAGGGCGACCCGGCGCGGAATGTCTTTGTGATCTGTTTTGGGCAGGTAAAAATCTCCTCTACCTCCCGCGATGGCAAGACCATGATTCTAAAGATTGCCGGCCCTGGAGACGTGATGGGACTGAGTGCGGTGCTGGCCAACGTACCGCACGAAGTGACCGCCGAGGCCATCGAGCCCTGCCAGGTGAAGACGGTGCGCAAGCAGGAGTTTGTGGACTTTCTGGGCCGTCACGGCGTGGCCAGCATGCATGCGGCGCAGTCGCTCTCCGGCGAATACCTGACGGTGTTTCACGACGCCAAACGGC